>DASWUO010000242.1:0-9444 GCA_036401615.1 Bacilli bacterium
AACTTCCTGCAGGCAGACTCGCGTTCAACGTCGTATTATCCCAGGTGGTCCAGTTGTCTGTTGTATTAAAAGCCATGCTACTATTAACAACCGTTCCATTGACCGAAATGGACAACGGACGATTCGTCGTCGCACCATTCGCATAACGGAAGTTGAGTGTATGTGTACCGGAAGTACTGATATTCACCGTCCATTCGATATAATCGTTCGAATTGTTCAGGTAATCTGCAAAACCGGTTCCGGTATAACCCGAATGATTAGAATTCACGATAGCGCCGTTCAAAGCGGCGTTTTCGGCTTGATAAACCGTTGCATTGGAGAGCGATGGGAATGCTTCGCCGCTTGGTTCAATAGTCGCCGCAGTGCCCCCATTTGTTACAACATTGATTAAAGGGGTAACCACGGTAAGAATTTTCTTCGAAGAGTCCCAAACTTCTCCGCTGCCATTGGCAATGGCAGCTTCTTCGCTAGCAAACGCAGGTAACGTAGCGCCCCCGTTGACACGCATACCCACTGGTGAAGACAAGCCGTGGAAACGTACAACATAAGTGCGTTTTGTTGGTGCGCCGCTGTAAGTACCTGCGGGGTGGCTAACCACGATTCTGGTTGCCGAATTAGTAAAGACCAAATTGGTAGTACTGTTAGCAGAGTTGACTCTGAAGTTTTCGGTTACACCATCGTCTTCATAGACCGCGAATGAACCGTCTTTACCCGTATACACTTCCATTTCTAACCGTGATTTATTGATCGAAGCAGTACTTTGAGCGTAGGCATATTTCGGCAGAATCGCTCCGGACCTAACGAATATCGGCATCTCGCCTGTTGTGGTCGTGTAAGCTTTATCCTCAGTGTCACTACCGACAGTTTTAACGTCATACCAGAAGTTGTACCAGGTATCTCCAGCAGGCAGCCAAATGTTCTGCACGATACTGCTGTCGCTTGTAAGCGGGGTGACGATCATGGAAGGACCCCACATGTACTGCAAGTCGCTGGTATAAGCCTTACTATTGTACTGATAATCAATTACCATCGCTCTAGCCATTGGCATCCCAGTCATATGTGCGTCATGAGCAATCGTGTAGATATAAGGCATTAAGGTATAACGCAGTTTACCGTATTTCAGAAAATCAGCTTGCTCAGTACTGCTTTGATCTAGAGGCCAGCGTGATGCAGCCGCACCCAGAGAAGATGTATCCCCTGCACCATGCGGTCTCCAGATGGGTGAGAAACTTGACCAAGCTGCGGGCCAGTTTCTATACATCCCGTCTGAAATCACGCCGCCATGAAATCCACCGCCATCAATATTGGCATAAGGTAATCCTCCTAATCCAGCTGCCTGCATACCTCTTATTTGCATCTGCATTTCGGAATAGCTGGAATCAATATCGCCAGTCCATAGATGACCGTAGCGTTGCTGTCCGGCAGTTGCACCGCGGGTAAAAGTCCATGGACGTTTGGAATGCCCGATATGTCCGGTGGTATTTGGATCCCACCCATCTTGACCAATGCCTTTAAGCGCTAATAAAAAATAATTATTGCGTAATTCGGACCACTTCCAACCATTCGCTGCAGTAGCATTATAAGGAATCGGACCCAATTCATCAGGTTCGTCAATCCACAAACCATCACTCGGGAAATTCAAGGAAGGATCGAGTGCTTTCGTCCAGAATACATTCCATACCCAGCTGCGTGTCGACGAATAACTCCAATCAGGAACGGCATCATTATTCTGAACATTAGTTATATCCGCAGACTGAAAACTATAACCAGGAGGTGGACCTGCAACCCAACCGGCCATATCCTTGGAGTTGTTGCGGTTATAATCTAAAACTGTTGTTACCCCATTGGCATTCGCCCAGGTTTTAAAACCAGCAGGATCAGGCCAACGTTCCGTACTGAATTCAAACCATGAACCAGACCAAGCACCTGTTCCAGCTCTCCAACGATTGTCGTGAACCTGAACGTCAAATGGAAATCCAGCATTTTTATGATTGGTAATTTTTGTTTGCCACCAGGATTGCGTACTTACAGTCGGGAAATTTTTATCTGACAACTGCAAGCCTAAGATCGACATCTGCGGAAAACGGGGACGACCCGTTAACTGCGTATAACGATCAATCAACTTCGCAAACTCAGGACCTTTGATAAAAAAGTAATCCATCTGCGGTCTAACGCCGCTTGTATTGTGATCATCAGCGTAGAACTCATAGATACCGCCATTTCCAAAGTTGAAGGTGGTATCAAAGGTTGTGTTAAAGAAAACACCATATCCATTCGTTGAAAGATAGAATGGAACAATCGCAGGAGCTTGATCCCATGTAGATGACCCATAATTATGGGAAACAATATCACCGGTTCGATCAAGCTTTGGTGAACGTCCTTTTAGCCCATGTCCCGCTTTAAAAAAACGCTCGTTACTAGCGGCAGGAACAAACGTTTGTTTAACCACGCTATTGTTAGTACCGCCCCAGCTCATGCTGCGCGTTGAATCTTCTTTGGCCATTAATGCGTTATCGCTCTTGCGATAAAATTCTACGCGTAATGGACTTTTCTGCAGCACAACTTTAACGCCGTCACTTGCTGCGGTCGTAATGGTAAAACTTGCTCCATTATCTACAATATTGAGCGACCCCCCCATACCGCTGTGATTGACGGGCTCAACCATTTCATAACGGGTATTAGAGAAAAAACTTTCGCCAGAGCGAACCATATGAATGCGAATCATATAGTTGCCATAAGCGCTAATCTTCAACTGCTGACCGGTACTGCTGGTTACTGTCATGTTACCGCTATCACTTGTGTGACTAGAGTAATTACTTAACGTCTCTGCTGATGCCGCTGTTGCCCCGATGGACCAAATGATTAGCGCAACGATACATAACGTAATCATTGGTAAACATCCAGATAAAACATTTCGAATTTTTTCCATTAACTATTCCTCCTAATATGGTCTATTAAATCTTATCCTATAAGCACGAAAATGAAGGTGCTTACATATACTCGAATTGTATATGACCTCCTACTTTTTATATATATATATTTTTTATTTTCCTTTGTTTTTTTCGACACAGCATAAAACAATAGCAAATTATCTTTATACTCCGTTGGGTTCACTCAAATAGCTGTGCCTATGTAGTTCTTCATTTCAACAAATAATTGTTCAGTATAAAACTGTTTAAAGGTGGGGGTACCCATCATTCTGTATCAAGAGCACAAAGCTCTCTTTCAACGGCTGCCAACCCTTATCAAGCCATATTAGCTTTAGCTCAAACGGATATAGATCAATTGGGAGAAGGAAAATAACCAACGGAACAAGTAAATCTTAAAGCAAGTGTAAAATTACTTTCTGAACTAAGGGGATACCTCTCAAAAGGACAACAAAGGTTATAGTTTGCTGAATGGCCCTTTTTTTTGGTAAAACAGAATGTGAATTCCCATCTGTTGGTATCAAAGAGCGCAGTCCGGCCATTTTTTCAGGGAAAGTTATTGAAATTAGGGATGAAAATAAGTATTAAATCAAGCGGTGACCCCATGATTGTTCTCTTTAAAGTAAAAACGGGTCTTGAATAGGTAAATATCTAATAAATCCTTGTAAAATACAATGGGTAATAGAACGTTAAGTTTCCTTTTAGATCTTATATCGAAAACTTCATAAGAATTCGTGCAACAAGATCCGAAAGGGCGCTTACTCTCAGGAATACCTTCTCAATCAGGGCTATTCTTGAAACTTACGGCCTTCTGGGGGCCTTATATCCAGAAAACATGATAGACCTAAAAGAACAAGGTTCAAAAGGACCCTTATTTGTGAAAGGAACTTGAAATTGGACATGAAGAGTGATGATTCAAGCGGGTTCATGAATATATTTGTATAAGTGTGTGATCGTGCGAAAAAAAACCGTTTTTGTTGAAACATTCGTTACTTCTCTTACGTTTAAATAGATAAAAGCCACAACTAGAGATAATAAGTTTTGCGGCTGCCCGATTCAAGTTCACAGGGAGGGATCAATGATGCGTACCAGTTCCAATAGGACAATGTTTAGGAAGTCTGGACTTTTGGCGGTTTTATTAGGGACTCTTCTGCTGACTGCTGCTTGTACGGACAATAAAACAGACAATAACCCTAATGTAAATGAGGAACTTGAAATTACAGCGAACCCTTCTGCAACACCCACCGATCAACCCATTCCGAAGGAAACTAATTTGGAAACTGAATTGCAATTTGTCCCTGCTTTCGGTAAAACTGAATTTCAAGAGCCTGTTGGGCTTCTGCATGCAGATGACGGCAGCGGGCGGCTCTTCATTGTAGAGAAACCTGGCATCATCAGCATATTGAGCAACATCTCGGACAAGGCCACAAAGGGTGTGTTTTTGGACATTCGCGATAAGGTCAACGATCAGGGAACGGAGCAAGGTTTGCTTGGGCTGGCTTTTCATCCTGATTACGAGAAGAATGGTTATTTGTACGTGAACTACACCACAACGAATTCTACCATTATTGAACGGTACACAACAGATTCGAAAAACAGGGATACCGTGATCAGCAGCAGTGGCCAAATCGTACTGGAATTTAATCAACCCTATGCGAATCACAATGGCGGGGAGCTTGCCTTCGACCAGAGCGGCTATTTGCTTATCGCTACAGGAGACGGCGGCTCGGGAGGAGATCCCAAAGGCAACGGGCAAAACTTGAAGACCCTTCTTGGCAAAATACTGCGGATCGATATCAATCGAACCAGCGGGGATAAATCGTATGCTATCCCTTCGGATAATCCTTTTACCGGTAATGACAAGGGTTACCGGGAGGAGATTTACGCTTACGGGTTACGCAACCCTTGGCGCTTCAGTATTGATCCCGAAACTGGACTATTATGGGCTGCCGATGTCGGCCAGAATGAAGTCGAAGAGATCAATCTTATCGAAAAGGGAAGAAATTACGGTTGGAACCGCATGGAGGGCAGTGACTGTTTCCGTTCGGAGGATTGCGATAAGTCGGGTCTTACTCTTCCGGTATGGGAATATCGTCCATTGGAAGGAAACGGTGCCTCCGTCACCGGCGGGTATGTTTACCGTGGACAGAACATTCCGTCCTTGAGGGGAAGCTATGTATTCACCGACTTCATCGACGGGCGCATTTGGGCGCTCCATTACGATGGAACAAACCCAACTAAAGCTGAGCTGCTGCCGATTACCATGCCCAACATTACCTCGTTCGGTCGGGATGAACAGGGCGAACTCTATATTTGCCTGTATGATGGCCAAATTATGCGGCTGGAAGAGGCCAAAACTTGAATTAATCCGTCAACCTAAACATAGCTACACCTTACGCTTGCCCAACAAACGCTTGATGTCCTTAAAACCCTCAAATTTCTTGCTTTCCTCGTTCCAAACACGGAAGCGAAGGGAACGCAGGCTTGAACCTAACGTAATGGTTTGTACATCCTGCAAGGCGAGGTTGCTGTTATGCACCGCTTTAAGGTAATAGTTAGGCACCCTCGGACTTAAATGATGAATGTGGTGAAAGCCAATATTTCCTGTGAACCATTGCAGAACCTTAGGCAATTTGTAGAAGGAACTCCCCCGCAGGGCTGCTTGCAAGTAGCTCCAATTCTCCTCATTTTCGAAATAGGAATCTTCAAACTGGTGCTGCACATAAAACAACCAGATGCCGGCCATACCTGAAAGCAGAAAGATCGGGCCTTGCACCAGTAGAAACTCAGACCAGCCTATCGTCCAGCAAAACAATCCCGTCACAGCGCCCATGCCAAGGTTAGTGATGTAGGTGTTCATGCGTTCCTTAAGCCCGGCACCTTTCCTATTAAACCTATAGTTAATAAGAAATATATAGATTGGACCCAAAACGAACATAATTAAGGGATTGCGGTACAGCCGATATCCAAATTTCCGAAACAGGGATAAGGACAAATATTCTTGTTTAGTAAGTGTCCAGACATCCCCGGTTCCCCGGCGATTCAAGTTGCTGCTGGTGGCGTGATGAACCGAGTGGCTTTGCCGCCACTGCGCATAAGGAACACAGGTCAGAATGCCGGTAAGCGTGCCTACAATTTCATTGGCCAAACGATTCTTAAAGAAAGATTTATGGCAGCAGTCATGAAAAATAATAAAAATCCGTATAAGAAACCCGCTCGCAGGCACAATTAGAGCCAAAGTAAGCCAATAAGAAAGCGATAGACACAAATAAGCAGCGCCCCATAGCAGAAAGAAGGGCACAATCGTATTAATAAGCTGCCATACACTATACTTGATATAGGGTTTTTCGTAAGGGCTGATGTTCTTTCGCCAGTTGTCCTGTTCCTCGTGATGCATGATGATTCCTCTTCCTTTCATTCTAACCTAATTTAACTATTACGCTGGAATTCGTGTAAAGTTTCATCTGATTATACCATATTATTATGCTAAAAGATTTCTATTCCATAACTAGTATTTTTCGTTACTCTTGTTCGAATTTAAATTCTAAGAAAACATATTGATGGTGAGATTTGATTATAATCAGTAATCACCTTTGTAAAAATAGCGAAGACCCTGCGATTCAATTCGCAGAGCCTTCTTATGTGGGAAGCGATTTAACGATTTACCAAGCAGTTTTCCAAATGCTAGGGAGCTTTACCTGAATAGAATCGAAGGAATCTCGATCTAATCATCCTTAATTGAGAATTCATGTTTATCAACAACCCTTCGGAAGATCACAAATTCATGTTTTTCCGTTTTCTGCTGATTGATAACTGTCACTTCCCACGTATTATTATTTACCCAATATCATTAAAGTTGAAACATTCATCACAAACTCTTTTCCCGCAACGTTTTAGAAGAAATCTAGTATTAATTATATAAAGAATTTGTCGCATCATGCCGAATAATAATATAACAACAGGAACTGACATCAGGAGGAAACAGCGTTGAGAAAAATATTCCTGCCTTTCGTAATTCTATCACTGCTAGTTACGATTCTGGGTCCGCAGCAGGGCTCGTCCTTAACCAAATTACAGCAAGCAGCCAATGAGCTTAAACAGGCCGAAGCTAAACAAAAACGGGCAGAGCAAAACTTGAAAAAGGCGCAAGCCCAAATCCGCTCGATCCAATTGCAGAAAAAACAAACGACAAAAGCGGTTCATTCTTTGCAGAATGAGATAAAATCTTTAAACAACGCGATCTATTCGATAGATCAAGAGATCATTACCATAGATAAAGAGATCCTTTCCTTAGAAATCGAGACCAATTCTTTAGAAATCGAGATCCTTTCTTTGGAGGTAGAGATCCTCTCTATAGCAGAGCAAATTGAGAATACGAATAAAGAGTTAAAATCACTAGAACATCAAAGCGATCAGGTTGAAGCCGAACAAGTAGAGTCGAAACGCCAGCTTCAGGAAGCCATCCAGCGCATTGAGGCGCGAAGCTCTTTGCTGCGCGGAAGGTTGCGGCTGATGTACACCAATGGCGCGGTAACCTATTTGGAAGTTTTAATGGGCTCTACCGATTTCACGGATTTTCTGGTTCGATTTGATTTTATTAAAGGCTTAGTGAATCATGATAAGGAGATCTTGGATTCCAATAAGAGAGACTATACCGTGGTTACGGGGAAGCTAGCGGAAATCAAAGTGCAATTGGCGCAATTAGTAGATTTGCATAGACAGCAAGTCGCTACTAAAGATAAACAAGTCAAAGCAAGGAATAAACAAGTCGCAGCCCGAGATAAACAAATTGTAATGAAGAATAGACAAGTAGCGGCTAAGAATCAACAAGTGGCAGCCAAGCAAAAACATCTTGCGGCTAAGAGTAAACAAGTAACATCCAAGAATAGATTAGCCACCCTTAAGAAAACCAAGGAAGTTCAAATCGCTAATTTAAATAAAGAAGAGCAGAGCTTAGCCCATTATACTGAACAGCAAGAGAGGGAAATGATTAAGGCGGCTGCTCAGGTGGCTGCTTCGAAAAAATCCATTGCCTATTACAAAAAAGGCAGTAAGCTGGGCTATCCTTTGGGTAAAACGTATCGGATCTCTTCGGGTTTTGGCACAAGAACCAATCCCATCACCGGGAAGAAAGGCACGATGCATAAAGGCATGGATTTTGCCGCACCGGGAGGCACCTCCATTCTCGCTGCAGAATCCGGAAGAGTCCTTACAGCAGGCTGGTTAGGCGGCTATGGCAATACCGTAATCCTGGATCACGGCAACGGACTTTGGACCCTCTATGCTCACGGGAGAACAGGCGGTATTAAAGTAAAAGTCGGACAAACTGTAAAAAGAGGACAAAAGGTATCCGAAGTAGGGACAACGGGGAGTTCTACAGGAAACCACCTTCATTTTGAAGTGCGTTTGAAAGAAAAGGCCGTGGACCCGAGGAATTATTTGAGTTTATAGATTTGATGACCCCAAACTTCGGATCTGCTCCCATCATTTAAAGCTAACCTCTTTGGCGTTTCCCATTCCTATGTTAAAATAATTGTATCCTTTTCCCTCTCTGTATGTTAGAAATTAATATTATGAATATACTGAATGGAACAGGCTCACTAACTTATTTGACTACGGAGGAACCATAATTGCCACTATCTTCTTCAACACTAGCCTATCATAAAAACAACAGGTTTTCTGCCATTGTGAACCATAAAGCTTTTACAAATACGATTATTGTTTTGATCCTGCTAAACTCTGTATTGATCGGCCTTGAAACCTTTCCTGCCTTGTATACTTCCTATGAACCATGGTTCCTTATTCTGGATCAAGTGCTGTTGTGGTTATTTACCGTAGAAATTGCGCTGCGCCTTATGGCTGTGCGGCCAACTTGGGCTTTTTTCAAAAATGGCTGGAATGTATTTGATTTTATTATCGTAGCCAGCGGGCATCTTTTGGCCGGCGCCCCTTTCGTCACTGTTCTACGGATCTTGCGTGTGCTGCGTATGCTTCGGACCTTCTCGGTCATCCCCTCATTAAGAAGAATGGTCCAGGCCCTTATCCTGACGATCCCTTCCCTGGGGAATATCATGCTGTTAATGGGCTTGCTCTTGTACATCTTTGGCGTAGCGGGTACCGTACTGTTTGCTGAAGCAGACCCTGTGCATTTTGGATCTCTCCCCGCTTCCCTGCTGACTTTGTTTCAAGTCTCCACCCTGGAAGCATGGGCAAGTGAAGTGATGCGGCCCCTTCTCGAGATACTGCCTTGGGCTTGGATCTATTTTGTTATTTTCATCTTAATCGGTACGTTTGTGGTCATTAACTTGTTTCTTGGCGTTATCGTCAACAGTATGGAGAAAGCAGACCGCATCGACGAAAAAGCTGTACAAACGCTAGAGGCCGAAATGGATATGAACGGGGCAGAGATTCGCAATGAAATTACAGCCTTACGGCAGGAGATCGCCGAATTGAAACAAATTCTTGTTGGGGAACGTATGGCGAAGTAGTGCAATAACCACGATTGGTTATGCAATAA
>DASWUO010000243.1:0-2818 GCA_036401615.1 Bacilli bacterium
TATATTCGTTTCGAAGAAGATTCGTGAAACAATGACATTCCACACCCCAATCGCGCTTGGAAGAACCATCGCCCAGATCGTGTCAATCATATTCAGGTTCTTGACTAAGAGGTAGGTTGGAACAAGTCCCCCTTCAAAAAACATCGTCAGAATAAGCAGCAGAATGATAAACTTCCGGCCTATTAAATCCTTTCTGGATAAAGCATACGCCGCCGGCAGGATCATGGAAAGGCTGATAACCGTACCCAAAACGGCATATATCATTGAGTTTCTGTAACCCATCCATAGATAACTGTCACTAAAAATTCGCTTATAGCCATCAAAGGTAAGTTCTATGGGAAAAAACCACACGTCGCCGGCAAAGATGCGATCAGGGTTACTGACAGAAGCGATCAGGATAAAATACAGGGGGTACAGCACAAGCAGCAAAGCTCCCGTAAGAATGATGACATTCACTAAATCAAAAATCACATCTTCCTTCGTTCGCCTGTTTAATTTAGGCCTTGATATAATTGACACGAGATATCCCCTCCTTCCTACCACAGACTGGTTTCGCTAACTTTTCGGGCAAAGCGGTTTACAGATAATAAGAGAACAAGATTAATAACCGAATTGAATAACCCTACTGCGGCTGAAAAACTATATTGCGCCTTAACTAGACCTACTTCGTAAACATAAGTCTGGATAATAGAGGAGGAGGATTTATTGAGGTCTGTTTGCATTAAGAGTGCTTTTTCAAAACCCAGATTCATCATATTTCCCACGGCAAGAATAAGCAGAATGATCGAAATAGGCAGTATTCCCGGTATATCGATATGTAAAATCCGTTTAAATTTAGTTGCCCCGTCAACAACAGCAGCTTCATGCAAATCAGGATTAATCCCGGCCAAAGCCGCTAGATAAATAATGGTTGCAAAGCCGGTTTCCTGCCAAACTCCTGAGAGCACATACAATGGTTTAAACCAGGCTGCACTTCCCATAAAGAAAACCGGTTCTCCCCCGAAGAGCTTTATCACATGGTTGACCATTCCACTGGATGGGGATAGGAACACATAGATCATTCCCACCAAGACGACCACAGAGATAAAATTCGGCGCATAAATGACCGTTTGCACAATTCTCTTAAACCGCTCGCTTGTTAATTGATTTAACATCAAGGCAATAATAATAGGTAATGGAAATCCGATGACCAGCTGCATTAAACTTAAACCCAATGTATTTTTAAGCAAAAGCTGAAAGTTATACGAATTAAAGAATCTTTCGAAATGTTTAAATCCGACCCAAGGACTATCCCATATCCCCCGGGTGGCTATAAAATCCTTAAAAGCTATCTGGACACCATACATCGGCACATATTTAAAAACAATAAACCATAAGACACAAGGCAAAACAAAAAGGTAAAGCTCCCAATTTTTCTTGATGTGACTGAAATTCCTGCCAGATTTAAGGATTGGCTTGATTAAAGCGTTTTCTCGAATAACACTCATCCGACATTTCTCCTTATCATGTTTACCATAATTAGCTAATCGATTGCGCAATCGATTGCGCAACAGGTATAAGTATATTCGGATTTCTTGGGTGAGTCCAGTAGGAAATATTAACATGATCCCCTTAATACTAATTGTGTAGGTAATCGATATTCTTCATAAACTTGACTGGGATTTTTAATTTTCTTCAACAATATCTCAGCCGCTTGTTCCCCAAGTTGATAAGAAGGTTGTTTAATAACGGATAACGGCGGCGTAGTGATTTTCGTCCATTCGTAATCATCAAAACCTATAATAGCCAATTCTTCCGGGATCCTGATCCTTTTCTCCTGCAGAAATCCCATGGCTCCCATGGTCATGACGTTGTTAGCTATAAATAAAGCAGAAACATGATCATCTCCAACGATTTCACGTGTTAATCCATATCCGTCTTCAAATGTCGATTTCCCTACCCTGACATACGCTTCATTAAAACTAATTTTATGGTCTTCCAGAGCTTTCTTGTATCCTTCAAAACGTTCGTCACTTGTGGTTAGACCGAGTTCCCCTGTGATATAACCGATTTTCTGGTGCCCCTTGTTGATCAACAATTCAATAGCTTCATAGGTTCCCTTAAACCCATCGGCGAGGACGCAATCCCTTTCATATCCTTTAGGTCTGCGGTCAATAAAAACCACGGGATAAGTCCCTTTAATGACGTCATTGAGATAGCTGTGCTCGTCAGCTGTGGGGGCAATGATTAAACCATCAATCAATTGGGAGTTTAACACCTTTATTTGTTCTTGCTCATCCTCTAATTTCTCATTTGTATTACTCAGTATAAGATTATAGCCATTGTTCTTAAGGACATTCTGGATGCCTTGGGCTACCATCATGAAGAAGAAGTTGGAGGTATCCGAAGTCAGGATGGGCACAAGTAATCCAACGGTTTTGGACTTCTGGCTGCGCAAACTGCGGGCTGCTGAGTTTGGGCGATAGTCCAGTTCTTTCATTGCTTGAAACACTCTTACCTTCGTCTCGTCTGCCACATAACGGGTCGCATTAACAACGTGTGAAACTGTAGTTGTGGACACACCGGCTTTATCGGCTACATTCTTGATGCTTGCAGACATGTTGGTTACCTCTTTTTTTTTTCATATAAAAATTATGCAGAATAGTTCACTTTCATTGCTGAATGATACTCGTCAACTAAACGATTGCGCAATCGATTGCTTTTAAACTTACTTTATCATATTACGCAGCAGCCCGTTTGTCAATACAATTTTTGAAAGCGTTTAGATTTTGAATAAATGGTTTGCAGAAGATGAAAAAATAAGATCATCAAACTTTGG
>DASWUO010000244.1:0-2517 GCA_036401615.1 Bacilli bacterium
TAAAATGACTCCGGTATAGGTCCTTACAAGATGGAGGGCATCCATCAACTGGTAGGTTGTAATGATCGAGCCCGGCAAGAGCATTCCGGCCAATAATAAATAGAAGATGATTTTAGTAGCCTTGCTTTGCCTTCTCTGTATAATATAGGCCGCGCTGCAGGAAGCAATCATCGTCAGAACGACTGCAAAGACAGTAATGACACTAGTATTCCAAAAAGCCATGAGGAAGTCGCCATCGATAAAAACTTTCTTGTAATTCTCAATCATATTCCATTGCTGCGGTAAACTGATACTTAAATCTGCCGACTCTGCCTGGTTTTTAAAAGAATTGATAACGATGATATATAAAGGGGCGGCAATCGTTAAACTGATGATAAACACTATGATTTCCAGCATGAACTTCCGTAGGTTTTTCATCGGTCAATGCCCCTTTTCTGTTCTTCGCAGCAGATGATTTGTGACTAAAACAATGATGGCAACGATAAGGAACAATACAACACTATTGGCATTGGCTTCGCCGTTTCGTCCGGCAGCAAAGTTTTTAAAAATGATCGTATTCATGACATTGGATGCGTTTCCCGGTCCGCCTCCGGTTAGCGCATAAACAACATCAAATACTTTTAACCCCCCAATTAAATTTAACAGGATGGCCGTATTGAGTACTGGAGACAGCAGAGGAAGAGTAATGTACCTGAATTGCTTCCAGGAATTCGCCCCGTCAATTCGCGCTGATTCTAAAGTTTCTTTAGGTATGGACTGTAACCCGGCTAGAAGCAAAGCCATCGTAAATCCTGTCCATTTCCAAACCTCCACCATCGATATGGAATACATCACAATATGGGGATCTGTCAACCATGATGCCGTCAACGAATCAAGACCCACAAAACGCAAAGACTCATTTAACAATCCGCGCGAGGGATGCAAGATCGCCGTAAATGCCAAAGCAACCGCGAGTGAACTAAGGATGGCCGGAAAAAATAACATCGCCCGCAAATAAACACTCAGTTTAAGCGCCCTGTTAACGAGGAGGGCGAGCAGCAAGCCAAGACCTACTTTAAATACAGTAGTAACAATCGTGAAGATGAAGGTGTTTTTAAAGGCAAGCTTGTTATCTTCTTCTTGAAATATATAAGTGAAATTTTCCCAGCCAACGAATCGTGTCCAACGAAAACCATGATTTTGGTCTGTAAAAGCATAGAAAAAACTTCCTAACGAGGGGACTATAATGAAAATACTAAATAAAACAAGGCCAGGGAATAATATCGAATAGCTGTAGTAATGTTTTTTTATCATTAAGGCACCTCTGTGTTGAGAAGGGCTTCTGATTTACAGAAACCCTTCACTGTAATTTACACTATTAAATTTACATTATTTAAAATTAGGATCATTAGCGGCTTTTGCATTTTTGACAAACTCTTTCTGTTGGGCTTCCATAACTTCATCGGGAGTTTTCCCGCCAGCTGCCACATCCTGCGAGAATGCCGCAAAATCGCCGGCTGCATAAATGGGATAGCCTGGTCCGAGATTATAAGCGAAACTGGCAATTCTTCCGGCATCAACCATTTTTTGAGCGTCTGCTTCTGCAGGCGTTACTTTCGCTTGGGTCACGCCCTTCATAGCCGGGATGCCGCCCTCAACTGAAAAGTATAGATTTTGCGCTTCAAGTGAGGCAAAATAATTGAGGAACCTTTGCGCCGCTTCTTGATTTTTACCTTTGACCACATAGACGGCATTGGGTGGAAACACACCGCCCACATCGGAATCAGTGCCATCAAAAGGCATGATAAACGCGCCAATGTCATTGACTTGATCGGGGAACTTAGTGGAGATATCCGGCATAACCCACGTTGCCATCACATACATTCCGGCAGATCCTTCAGCAAGCGCTTTTTGGGCATTATCATAGGTGTCGGATAAGAAATCTTTGTTCACATAACCTTTGTCAATTACATTCTTGAGGAACGTAAGGCCTTTCTTCTGGATCGTGAAATCATGATAAGTCGCTTCTCCGGCATATAATTTTTTCAGGAAATCAATTTGTGATGGTCTTGCCATGGAAATGAGCGCAGGCAATTGCAGTGTCCATGAATCTTTACCTGATAAGAAGACCGGGGTTTTGCCGCCCTTCTTTATGGCCTCACTTACTGCCCAAAATTCTTCCATCGTTGTGGGAACCTTCAGATTCAGGCTTTCGAACACTTTTTTATTGTAAAGCACGACACCCACGCTAATCCCGCCAAGCGGCGCACCATAGAACAAGCCTTCCGCATCCATAACGCCTTTCCAATTGTTGGTATCAAAATTTGCGATCCATGGCTGATCGTCCTGACTCACAAGAATATCTGCCGGTTTCCCAATACCATGCTGCGTGTTCAGACCGGCATAATAAAACAGAAGGTCCGGAAGATCATTCGTTGCAAATCTCGTTTTGACCAGGTTATCGCCGTCGGCACCTTCAGGAACCTTCTCAAGCTCGACTTCAACGCCAATCTTCTCGGCGGCATCTTTCAGTACGGC
>DASWUO010000245.1:0-6719 GCA_036401615.1 Bacilli bacterium
ACCAGCTTGGATATTGCCCTTGGGCGGGGCGGGGATCAGGCCGCCGTAAAGGTTGGACAGCGGCTGGCTTTCTATGGAGGACGGTCCAATGCGGTTGAGAAGAGAACCCGTGTAAGGGCACGAGTCATTTCTCATGCTTTAAGGGATCTTATAAAAGAAAGCGATCGTGTAGTGATCATGGGGCACTTAAACCCTGACATGGATGCCATCGGGGCAGCCATTGGTGTGCTAAAAGCTACGCAGATCAGCAATAAAGATGCTTATATCGTTCTTGATGGGGTCAATCCTTCGATTCACCATCTAATGGAGCAGATTGACGATCATGAAAACTTAAAGAAGTGGTTTGTTACGCCGGATCAGGCACTGCACATGACCAATCAACGCACGCTGGTGGTGGTTGTGGATACGCATAGAGCTTCGATGGTAGTAGAACCCCGAATATTGCAGCAGACTCCCCGGATTGTTGTTGTTGATCACCATCGGCGCGGAGAAGAATTTATTGATGATGCGATCTTGGTTTACCTCGAGCCTTACGCTTCATCCACCTGCGAGCTGGTTACCGAATTGCTGCAATATATCCATGAACGTATTTCCTTGGACGTACTGGAGGCTACGGCGCTGTTGGCGGGTATTGTAGTGGACACCAAGAGTTTCTCTTTGCGAACTGGGGCGCGGACGTTTGAGGCAGCTTCTTTTCTAAGAAGAAATGGCGCGGACTCCAACTTGATTCAGAGGATGCTGAAGGAGGACCTAAAGGAATTCATCAAGAAGGCAGAAGTGATCAAACATGCCGAGGTGATCTATAATCATATTGCGTTAGCTGTATCCGAACCAAACCGCAAACATTCTCAATTGTTGATTGCCCAAGTAGCCGACACTTTATTGAATATGACGGACATGGTGGCCTCCTTTGTAATCAGTGAGCGAACAGATGGGCTGATCAGCATAAGTGCCCGATCCTTAGGTCAGATCAACGTCCAGGTCGTCATGGAGCGTCTTGGAGGCGGCGGACATTTGACCAATGCAGCGGCTCAGTTGGAAGGAACTTTGGAAGAAGCGACAACTAAACTGAAGCAGGTATTAAAAGAGATGGATGAAGAAGAGGGGTTATTCGAATGAAATATATATTTCTTAAAGACGTTAAAGGCCAAGGTAAAAAAGGCGATATCAAAGAGCTTTCCGACGGGTATGCGCGAAACTTTCTTATTCCCAGAGGATTGGCGGCCCCTGCTTCGGAGGGAAACGTAAAGAGCCTGGAAAACCAAAAGGCGGCGGAAAAGAACAAGAAGGAGCAAGAAAAGCAGCAAGCCCGACAATTGGCAGACCGTATCGAAGCGATCACATTGAAGATTAAGGTAAAGACGGGCGGCGGCGGCCGATTGTTTGGGGCGATTACCAGCAATCAAGTAGCCAACGAGCTCGAAACCCACAAAATCAGTATAGATAAACGCAAGATTGTCCTGGACGACCCTATCAAAACCCTCGGCACCAGCGAAATCTCCATCAAACTGCATCCTGAGGTCAAGGCCAAATTGAAAATAGAGATTGTGGAAGAGTAGACTGAAAGACGGCAGCACAAGTTTCGTAGAAAGATGAGGATATAGCCGGAGAGTTTACGTGCCTCCTTTGAAATTGTGTTGTACCCTTCTAATTAAAAAGAACACAATTTCAACAGAGGCCGCAGGCATATGCTCATTTTTCGAAGCAAACTTGTGTTATTGCTTTCATTCCATTTCCCAAAAGGAGAGTTTCAATGGACGGCGACATGTTATTTGATCGCGTTCCGCCGCAGAACCTTGAAGCCGAGCAAGCAGTGCTTGGCGCTGTTTTGTTGGACAGCCAAGCCTTAATTACGGCCATGGAACGCATTGGTTACGATGATTTCTATAGAGCATCGCATAAGCTGATCTTCGAAGCCATGATGAATTTGGCGGAGCAGAATGATCCGGTCGATCTAGTTACGCTTACGGCGAGGCTGCAGAACATGAAGCAGCTGGAGGAGATTGGCGGAGTCAGTTACTTGTCTGAGTTGGCCCATGCTGTGCCTACTGCGGCGAATATTGATTATTACGCACAAATTGTCGAGGAGAAATCCATGCTTCGCCGCTTGATTCGTGCGGCCACGCAAATTGTCAGCAACGGTTATGCCAGCTCCGACGATGTAGGTGAGCTGATTGATGAAGCGGAAAAACGTATTCTGGAAATCTCCAATCGCCGTCTGAGCAGCGGGTTTGTTTCGATTCGTGAAGTGTTGATGGAGGTTTTTGAACGGGTAGAATTTCTGTCCAAACACAAGGGAGGAACTACAGGCATTCCTTCCGGATTTTCGGATCTGGATAAGATGACCGCCGGCTTTCAGAAAGGCGATTTAATCATTGTAGCCGCACGGCCTTCCGTGGGTAAAACAGCATTTGCCTTAAATATTGGCCAGAACATTGGGGTCCGGTCCAAAGAAACGGTAGCCATCTTCAGTTTGGAAATGTCCGCGTCCCAGCTGGTTCAACGGATTATTTGCGCTGAGGCCAATGTAGACGCCGGTCGTATGCGAACAGGATATCTTGAGGGGGATGACTGGGAGAAACTAACGATGGCCATTGGCACTTTATCCGAGGCCAACATCTATATTGATGATTCCGCAGCCATTACGGTTGCTGAGATTCGGGCCCGGTGCCGCCGATTGAAGAAGGAGAAGGGACTTGGCATTGTCATCATCGATTACCTACAATTGATTCATGGCAGGAGCAAAAGCGGCGAAAATCGGCAGCAAGAGGTGTCTGAAATTTCGCGGACACTCAAACAAATTGCCCGTGAACTGGAAGTGCCGGTCATCGCACTCTCGCAGTTAAGCCGGGGAGTGGAGCAGAGGCAAGATAAAAGGCCCATGATGTCGGATTTGCGGGAATCCGGTTCGATTGAGCAGGATGCCGATATTGTCGCATTTCTATATAGAGATGATTACTATAATCAGGATTCAGAGAAGAAGAACATTATTGAAATCATTATTGCTAAACAGCGGAATGGTCCTGTAGGGAATGTGGAGTTGGTGTTCTTGAAAAATTACAATAAATTCGTCAATTTGGATCGAACCCATCAGGAAGCAGCGGCAGGATTACAGTAGATGATGCTGAATATCCGAACGATTATTAATTATCCGTGATAATCGTTCGTTTTTATTGACTTTTTGATAGGGGATTGCTAAAATAAGTGTGCTGTCAGGGATAAACTGCGGCGAAAAAATTTAAGGTGTATAAACACCTGATAGGAGTATTGCTAATGTCAACTGTCGTTGTAGTTGGAACCCAGTGGGGCGATGAAGGTAAAGGTAAAATTACCGATTTTTTAGCTGAAACTGCAGAGGTCGTAGCAAGGTATCAAGGCGGCAATAACGCGGGGCATACGATTATTATCGAGGATAAGAAATATAAATTGCATTTGATTCCTTCAGGAATATTTTATAAGGACAAATATTGTGTTATCGGTAACGGAATGGTTATCAACCCGGCTGCTTTAATAGAAGAAATTAACTATGTGCAAGAAAATGGCTTCTCTACGGAAAATTTAAAAATTAGTGATAGAGCGCATCTGATTATGCCCTATCATCTATTGCTGGATGTGCTCGAAGAGAAACGCAAGGGTGTTAATAAAATAGGAACCACAGGCAAGGGCATTGGTCCTTGTTATATGGATAAGGTCGCCCGCTGCGGCATTCGGATTGCCGATTTAATGGATGCGGAGGAATTTGAGCTTAAGCTTCGGCAGATTGTGGCTGAAAAGAACAATTTAATTGAACAGGTGTTTAATGAAAAGGGTTTTGATGTCGAGAAAATTCTTGAGGATTACCTTGAGTTTGCTGAGGTGCTCCGTCCCTATGTAACGGATACTTCGGTTGTCCTTAATGAAGCGATCGACCATGGAAAACGTGTGTTGTTTGAAGGGGCGCAAGGCGTTATGTTAGATATCGATCAAGGCACTTATCCTTTTGTTACTTCTTCTAATCCTACGGCCGGCGGGGTATGTATTGGCTCCGGTGTGGGGCCGACGAAAATTCGTCATGTCATCGGCGTTGCCAAAGCCTATACTACTAGAGTTGGGGACGGTCCTTTTCCTACAGAGCAAGACAATGAAGTAGGCAGCTATATTCGCGAAAGAGGCTTTGAATACGGCACGACCACAGGAAGAGCCCGCAGGGTGGGTTGGTTTGACAGTGTTGTAGTCAGCCACGCCCGACGAGTAAGCAGCATCACAGGGTTATCCTTAAATTCTTTAGATGTGTTGACCGGCTTAAAAACCGTGAAAATTTGTACGGGTTACAAGTACCGCGGGGAGATTATCAATACTTATCCTGCCAGCTTGAAGATGCTTTCTGAATGTGAAGCTATATATGAAGAGCTTCCGGGTTGGGATGAGGATATTACCGGAGCAAGATCTCTTGAGGACCTTCCTGAGAATGTACGTCATTATCTGGAGAGAGTCTCGCAATTAACAGGCATTCCCATCACGATCTTCTCTGTCGGACGCAATCGCGCCCAAACGAATTTAGTTCGCCCGATTTATTCAAGATAAACGCCCTGCTTAAAATCCGTCGTATTCGTCAATACTGTATCTAGAATTACAGATACAGCATAAGGCGGGAAATGGATGAGAACAGTAAGTTGGATTAGCAGGATGGTTTTTAGCACTATATTGATCACAACGGTGTCGATGTTGGTTTCCTGGTTTATGATTAATCTATATGTAGATAAACTGTTCGGTCAGTTGAATATAAAGGGGCAAGCCCAGAAGATTGAGTTTTCAGACTTTGTGGCATTTGCGTCCAATCAATTGAATAGTATGATAGCGGGGGAGGAATTCGTCCCTGTCCAACCCCCCGATATTGGGCGGCCTCAACCAACAGTGGTCCCGGCTGCAACACCGCAAGAGGATGCGGTTTCTGCATGGACTGAAGAATCGGGGACAGATGAAGCAGGGGATAGCAGCAAAGACATTGTGATGTCTGCAGAAGATTTTAACCGCAAAAAAGAGATGCTATCGGATGAGGATAAGATGGAGGTGTTCTCTATCTTGATTTCTAAACTGCCCCAGGATGAAATGCAGCAAATCTCGCAATTCGTTGAAGATGGGATAACTACTGAAGAAATGCAACAGGCGGAAACGATCATTGGACAATATGTGGATGACGAAGAATATGCCCGTTTGATGGAAATTTTGAATAAGTACTAGCTTGTTCGCTGAGTTTAATAAGCATTGATTAGGCCGCCTGCCTGTGGTAAACTTAAAAAAGTTTATTAGGGCATGTTTTTTTTAGTGAAGGAATTTCCAGCTCTTTTTAGAAAATAAAAGCGAAGGAGACGATTTATGCGGGCTTTCAAGCGAAACATCCAAGACTTGACGGCGAGAATAAGCCGTATCCCCGCGTTACAAACTGCCTATTCCCGGTTCAAAACATATAGGACGCATCTTTTTAAAACAGTTGGTGCTTTGGGATTAATTGCAGTGGTGGTTGCGGGTGGAAATCAATACGTGCATGCGAATATGAAGGAAGTTTTTCATGTATATGTAGACAGCAAAGAAGCAGGAATCGTCAGCGATCCTGAGGTTGTGGAACAATTTGTGCTTGAGAAGGTTAAACAATTAGCTCGGGAGAATCCCGGCGTACATAAGGTGTTAAATGCCGATTCGGTCAGCTTTAAGAGTGAAAGGGCTTTCAAGATGGAGAGCAATGACAGGGCTGCCTTGGAACAATTGGATCTTTTACTGGTGGTTACTACTGTAGGGGTAAAGTTAAAGGTTGATGGTAAATTGGTGGCTGTTGTGAAGGATACAGAGACGGCTCAATTGATTTTACAGCAAATTCAGAATAAGTATGTGCCGGCTCAGGCAAACAGAGGACAAGTGTCGATTTTGTCCGTCCCTGTTATGGCCTCTCAAGGAGAGGTTCCACCCTCGGGCACGGTTCTCGAATCCGTGGAAATTGACCAGGATATTGAAATGGAAGTAGTTGAAATAGAGCCGGAGGATATTGTTCAGCCCGAAGCGGTTGTGCAGAAGCTTATAACCGGTGATGTGAAGCCTACCAAGTACATAGTTAAAGAAGGCGATTGTGTTTCCTGCATAGCCGAGAAGTTCAACCTGTCCACGGAGAAGATTTATGAATTGAACCCGTGGATTAAGAATGATTTCCTTGATCTGGGAGACGAGCTCGATCTAACCATACTGCAGCCTACACTGAGTGTAAGGACAGTAGAGAAGGTCTGGGAGGATGAAGAGATGGAGCATGATACGAACTTCACAACGGATTCCACCATGCTGGCCGGCCAAACCAGAATCACCAAGCCCGGCAAAAACGGCTTTAAACGAGTCGCCTTCCAACTAACTAAAGTGAATGGTGAGTTGGTAGCAGAGGAATTTGTTGATGAAGCTATTCTGGAAGAGCCCATAGCCGCTGAGGCCATTAAGGGAACGAAAGTGATTCTTGGCGAAGGGACCGGTAAATTTGCTTGGCCTGTCGTCAGTGCAAGGATAACCAGCACCTATGGTAAACGTTGGGGCACGACGCATAAAGGGGTAGACTTGATCTCCTCGAACAAAAGCATATTGGCTGCGGATAACGGTGAGGTTAGCTTTGCCGGCAAGAAGAACGGGTATGGCAATGTGATTATTATCGATCATAACAACGGATATGAAACTTTATACGGCCACTTAAGCAAAATCAGCGTGAA
>DASWUO010000246.1:0-14566 GCA_036401615.1 Bacilli bacterium
TATTCCAAAGAAATGAGGATTTATTAGAACGAATGGAAAAGGTGACGGAAGAAAGAAGGAAGTTGCCGGAGAATTTACCTGTCGCCTCTGAAATTGTATTGGCAGATTCTTCTGGAGTAACACCTTTGGAATTTTCTCTAATAAATCATATAAAACGGAAGGTTGGTTTTTAAGATGAAAAAGATGTTGGTGTTGATAGTGATGATGTCCCTGAGTATGCTGCTTTTTGCCGGATTAGCCAGTGCGCATGTAGTGGTGTATCCGAAAGAGGTTACCCAAGGGTCTTACGAAAAGTTTACCGTCCGTGTCCCAAGTGAAGAAGAAGCAGCCACCGTGAAGGTGGAAGTGAAGATTCCCGAAGGCGTTACCGTTTCCCGATTCGAGCCAAAGCCGGGTTGGGATTATGAAATCGTTAGAGATGCATCCGAGAAGATCATAAGCGTGACTTGGACTGCAACGGGAGAAGGTTTATCCTTAACAGAATTCACCGAGTTCAATATGTCGGGCAAAGTGGGCGATGAAGCAACTGACATCACTTGGAAAGCCTATCAAACCTATAAAGACGGACTGGTAGTGGAATGGGTTGGAGCGGAAGATTCAGATAAACCCGCACCGGTTACAGCAGTGAAAGAGAAACCGGCAGGGGCTGACGGACACGGCCATATGGCAGAAGCTCCGGTCGAGCATGGGGTCGAAGCTTCAGATTTGCCTCTTTATATATCCATTGTGGCGCTTTGTCTTGGCTTGGTTTCCCTGTTGGTTTCTTTGAGGAGAAAAGGGAGTAAGTAACAGTATTAAATGAACAGTCGTTTCCTTTACCAAGGGAGCGGCTGTTTTGCTTGTTAAACAGATAAATTCAAATGGGGGTATTGCTTGACAATTGTATGTCTTTGTCATACAATGTAATATATATTGATAGGAAGAGGGAAAAGGTCGATGTTTCGAATTGACATTGAGAGATTAATTTTTAATCAAGATCAGTTTGATGAATTCACACAAGATCATATGGAACATCGGCATGGAATTTCCCGATACGATATTATAGAGGCATTGGAATTTGGAATATGTAAGGTTAAGAAGAAGAGCGAAAATCTTTACGAAGTGTATTTAAAATCGGAGGACGGGCCGTATTTGCTTGTTCCAATGATTTACCCGATGAGAGGTGGCAATGGTTATTTTGTCATCACCGCAAGATCCATGACGCCAAATGAAATTAAAAAATTTAAGGGGTGATAACAATGACCATTAATAAAGGTCCCAAAGGCGGATATTATACAGAACAGGATGTTAATGCTCTAGCTGATTACTACTTGAATCATGATGTTAGCGATGATGATGGTGAGTGGATGGAAGCAGAAGTCACAAAAGGAGCAAATGTAGTAACCCCGGTTCTTATTAAGGAGAGCAATGCTCTCTATACAACAGACGAAGCAATAAACGCAGAAGCTAACGAACTTAATCTTAAGGCACTCACTATTCGGATTTCCGAGGAAGATTTAACTATGTTGAAGCGGTTAGGCAAGAAAATTGGCCTTGGACATACTCAGGTAGCACGTATGATCATTCATGATTCCTTATCCAAACGCCGCCGATGACTTGAACAACGAAGCTTAATCATAAGACAAAGCCTGCCGACCTAAGGCATTCCAAGAGAGCATAAACGTTTGTTTGTTAACTTCGAAAGCTTTCTTTACGGCTAGAGGATCATTCACATAAATAAAATCTTTATCGTACCCAACCAAAACCACGGCATGCAGATCCAAGGGGACATAGAATTCATGCAATTCATAGTTTATTTATAGAAGATGGAGTCTCTTTTTTCTTTTTTGCATAGCGCAAATGATTTAGATTATAATTAACTGATGAGAGATTGCTGGATTGAATATGAATTAAACTATTGGGGGACATTTCATGGCTATATTAGTAACAGGCGGAGCCGGGTATATCGGTTCGCACACAGTAGCAGCATTGCTTGCAAGAAACGAAGAAGTCGTCATAGCCGATAACCTCTACCAGGGACATAAGGAAGCGGTGCTTGGAGGAAAGCTGTATGTTGGTGATATTCGCGATAGCGGGTTTATGGATACGATTCTGAGAGAGAACAGAATAGAGGCGGTGATTCATTTTGCGGCAAACTCACTGGTCGGTGAAAGCATGCAAAACCCTGCCAAATATTATCATAACAATGTATATGGAACGTTATGTTTGCTGGAGAAAATGACGGAATACGGCGTGAACAAGATTGTTTTCTCCTCTACAGCCGCAACCTACGGTGAACCGGAGAGTGTGCCGATTCAAGAGCAGGATCGTACCTTGCCCACGAATACCTATGGCGAAACCAAGCTGGCACTGGAGAAAATGATGAAGTGGTTTGATGCGGCACAGGGTGTGAAGTATGTGTCATTGCGCTATTTTAATGCGGCAGGGGCGCACGAAAGCGGTCAAATCGGGGAGGATCATGCCCCTGAAACCCATCTGATTCCCCTTATTCTTCAAGTTCCTCTTGAGCAGAGAAAACAGATTTCCGTTTATGGCGATGACTATGACACTCCGGACGGAACCTGCATAAGAGACTATCTCCATGTCAGCGATTTAGCCGATGCCCATATTCTTGCTTTGGAAAGCTTGAGAAACGGTGGAAATAGCAATATCTATAATCTTGGCAGCGGCACGGGTTTCTCCGTCAAGGAAGTGATTGAGGTAGCAAGGAAGGTCACCGGACATCCGATACCGATGGTGATGGAGGCAAGAAGAGCTGGAGATCCGGCTGTTTTAATTGCCTCTTCTGACAAAATCAAAGCCGAGTTAAACTGGTCCCCGAAAAAAGATAATATGGAAGCCATCATAGAGAGTGCTTGGAATTGGCACAGAAGTCATCCGAAGGGCTATGGCAATTAACATCATTGTAAGGATGATCTGGCTTTTCCGTATATAATCCTGTAGATTCTTGGAGTGATACAAAGTGGCTGTCAAGGAAATTGAGCAATTGTTGTTATACGCTCTTCATCATAAATTATTAGAACCTTTGGATGTATACCCGGCAAGAAACAGCTTGTTGGATTTATTTCAGATAAGCGAACCATGGGATGGTGTTGGTAAAGACTCATTTGCAGCTGAAGAAGCAGGTGAAGCTGCAAATGAACACGCAGGCGAAACTGTCCAAGAAGTTCCTCAAAGTCCCACTGGCATTCTGGAAAAATTGTTGGACTATGCGTTTAGCGTTGGGATTTTACAAGAAGATACGACTACTCACAGAGATTTATTTGATGCGAGAATCATGGGTTTGTTAATGCCCCGCCAATCAGAGATAGTTAAGCAATTCAGCCGCACGTGGAAGGAAAATTCCATAGAAGCCGCCACGGACGAGTTTTATCAGCTTTCAATCGCTTCGAATTATATTAGGATGGACAGCATCAAGAAGAACCAATACTGGATTGCCGATATGCTGTTTGGCCCGCTGGAAATAACGATTAATTTGTCCAAGCCGGAAAAAGACCCCAAAGAAATTGCTTTGCTTAAATCTATGCCGCAAACCAACTATCCCAAATGTATGTTGTGCGTGGAGAATGTCGGGTATGCCGGCAGAATGAATCACCCCGCCCGGCAGAATCACCGTATCCTTCCTTTGGAATTAGCGGGTGAACCGTGGTTTTTTCAATATTCTCCTTATGTTTATTATAATGAGCACTGTATTGTTTTTCACCGCGATCATATTCCAATGCTGATGTCCCCCGCTACCTTTAGAAGATTGATTGATTTTGTGGAGCTGTTTCCGCATTATTTTATAGGCTCGAATGCAGATATTCCTATTGTGGGCGGTTCGATCATCAATCATGACCATTTTCAGGGAGGGAGACACTCGTTTCCAATGGTATATGCTTCCCGCTCAGAGGAATTTATACATAGCAGGTACCCGGGTTTGAAAGCAGCCATTCTGAATTGGCCCATATCGGATATTCGCATTTCGAGCACCGATAAAGTGGGTCTGCTTGATTTGGCGGCCGAAATCTTGGAAAGCTGGAAGCTTTACAGTGATGCAACTGTTGAGATTTTAGCCCAATCCGACTTGAATGGAGTAATGACCCCCCATAACACAATCACACCGATTGCCCGAAAGAATGCTCTTGGTGAATATGAAATGGATCTGGTGCTGCGGAATAATCGAACGAGTGTTGAGCATCCCTTTGGCATTTTCCACCCCCATATGGAGCTGCATCATATTAAGAAGGAAAACATCGGTTTAATTGAGGTCATGGGACTGGCAGTACTGCCGGGAAGATTGAAAATAGAGCTTGAAGAAATCGTGAAGGTGCTTACCGGAGAAAAGAGATATGTTGAGTTGATGGCGGAGATTGATGCGGATCAGGATCATTTGCTGGACAAGCACGCCGTTTGGATAGAGCACTTAGTGGAACAGTACGGTACAGGCGCAACTCGGTTGGCTGCGGAAGAAATCATCAAGAAAGAAGTGGGCATTAAATTTCAAGAGGCGCTTTCGGATGCGGGTGTGTTTAAGAAGGATGCCGCCGGGATGGAAGGTTTTAAGCGGTTTATGAAGCATCTTGGGTTCGAGGTTTCTTAGAGTCACAAGATAAATGATAAATGAAGGAAGCAGTAATGTGAGTCTTCATCAGCCCTTCCCG
This sequence comes from Bacilli bacterium, assembly GCA_036401615.1. Classification (GTDB taxonomy): domain Bacteria; phylum Bacillota; class Bacilli; order Paenibacillales; family DASWUO01; genus DASWUO01. The sequence goes on from DASWUO010000246.1 coordinate 4,644, forward strand.
TAAACGTAAACGGGAAGGGCTTTTTATGCGGCATTTATTTGTTAAGTCGATATTGCCGGGGTGTTGTACCTGTTTTCTTTTTAAATACCGCATAAAAAAACTTGAGGTCCTGATAACCCACGGCATTGGCAATGTCAATGATCTTACGGGAAGTGCCGCGCAGCAGCTCGCAGCTTTTGTTAATCCTTGTATTTTGCACATATTGCATGAAGGTTTGGCCGGTTTGTTTGGTAAATAAGCGGTAAAATTGCCGGTCACTTAAGCCGGTTAACGCGGCCAGTTGGGTTACGGTAAGCGGATCATTGAAATGATTCTGAATAAAAGTAATGGCTTTATCGATATGGGTCTGCTCTGAAGGTAACCGAGGGGGATAAACTTCATCATGCTGATAACGGTAAAGTAAAACCAACAGCTGGATCAGCAGCGTATATAACATCGATTGATAACCGACCGTTCGATGGACATATTCATCATGCAGCTTTTCAAAAAAAGCACGGCACTCATGGCCTTGCTCTTTATATTGAAACCATCGGCCTGATACAATTGAGTCATAGGGAAAGGACTTACTGAAATCAAGAATAACATCCTGTTGAAAAATACAGTTATACACAACCAAGGAATGGTTAAGATTGGCGGAGGCCGGACGAAATACATGAGAGGTTCCAATGGGGATGAAAAACAAATCACCTTTAGTAACAGGGACCACATCTTCTGCAATATAGTGGAAACCTGAGCCTTCGCTGACATAAGTAATTTCCACAAAATCGTGAGTATGCTGCAGGAGTTTAAAGGATTCGCTAACCCGATTGACATAGATGGGGACATCGCTCCCAAAATACTCATATCCCTTGCTCTCCGGCAACTCTTTTTTTATAGGCATAGCTCTATACCTCACTTCGATGATTGAATGATTTACATGTTTTCTGATCCTAAGTATACTCGGTTTGTCAGAAGAAGCCTATAGTTATGTCAGAAATATCCCCTAAATGAAATTGATTTTCATACTAAAATGAATGTAGACAGGTGAACATAACCGTGTATTATCTTGATATTTCACTTTGGGAGGAAGCAGTAGTGGATATAACAACAAAAACAGATTGGCAAGCCCAATGGATTTGGAATGAAGGAGAAGCAAGTCCGCGTAATGAATGGTGGTGTTTTCGCAAGACGTTTGAGGTGCCAATTAGGGGTTGGGATCATGCTCAACTTGCCTTAACAGCGGACTCGCGTTATGTGCTCTATGTGAATGGGAAGCAGGTTGGGCGGGGACCCGTGCGATCATGGCCAACGGAACAGTTCTATGACACTTATGATATTGGGTATTTGTTAAAGCCGGGACAAGAAAACACCTTGGCTGTGTTAGTGCTTCATTTTGGCGTCTCTAACTTTTATTATTTGCGCGGTCGCGGAGGATTGCTGGCTCAGCTTGAATTGATGCTTGGGGATAAGGCTGTAGAGATCGTTGCCACGGATGCTTCTTGGAAGACCACAGCTCATTTGGGACAGGATCCGCGTTCCGGCCGGATGTCGTGCCAACAAGCTTTTGCCGAAAGGATTGATGCCAGGGCCTTTGATTTATCATGGATGAACATGACCTTTGATGATCACACTTGGTCCAATGCATCCGAGATTGGCTCGGTAGGCATGGAGCCCTGGACACAATTAATTCCGCGGGACATTCCTTTTCTCACGGAAGAGGTCTTCTATCCAGTTCGCATTGAATCGCTTAGCCGAATTAAACCCGTTGCTTGGTCAGCTGCTGTCAATCTTCGCAATCAAATGGTTCCAGACAGTGTCAATCATGCTAATATGGTTGGCTATGTTGGATATGTTGCTACAGTTATTAGGGTGCAGGAGAAAGCTAAGGTTTCCTTAGGGTTTCCATGGGGTATCGCAAATTTTGGCGTTTGTACTATAAATGGGGTTGTTTTGGATTCGGTAAGATTTACAGGGACGTTGCCGGAAAGGTATATCGATGTGGAGCTTCAGCCTGGAGACAACTTGTTTATGATGGATGTCACGGGTGAGGAGCATGACCATGGTTTTCATCTGAGCGTACATGGTGATACGCCGTTTGAAGTAGTATCTCCTTTGGGGGCAAATTCGGGGGCTTCGCCTTTTGTAACCATCGGCCCTTTTGATACGAATATGATCGTAGACCATCAAGAAAATCGTAAATTATCTATCGACCATGAAGTATATCGTCAAGTGATAGAAGCCGGGACAAGCAGCGAATTAGCGCATTTTCAGGAATGGATCAAGCCAGTGCCTAATTTCTTGGTAAGCAGGGATGATATTCTTTCTTTATGTATATGGAAAGCCGAAGAGCAATCGCAGAAGATTCCTGCAGCACTGCAGAATGCGGTTATCGCTACCTCGATACCAGCTGTCATTCCGTATTATGAAGGGGCCGAAACGGAATTTATCATTGATTTTGACAGGGAGTTGTCCGGGTTTATTACATTTGAAGTAGAAGCGGCAGAGGGAACCATCCTTGATTTTTACGGTTATGAGTATATGCGGGACGGATGGAGGCAGGATACCTTCGGACTGGACAATACCCTTCGTTATACATGCCAAGCTGGTCGCCAAACGTATACATCACCCGTCCGCCGGGGGTTGAGATACCTCATGGTAACGGTTCGAAATGCTAAATCACCGGTTAAGCTTTATCATATTCAGATGATACAAAGCAACTACCCTGTAGCAGAAATTGGCCGCTTCCAAAGCTCCGACCCGCTGCTTAACGACATTTGGCAGATTAGCAAGCACACGACAAGATTATGCATGGAGGATACCTTTGTGGATTGCCCTTCCTATGAGCAGGTGTTCTGGGTGGGCGACAGCCGGAATGAAGCGATTGTGAATTATTATGTATTTGGTGCAGAAGAAATTGTGAAACGGTGTTTGCGCTTAGTACCGGGTTCCAAGTTTCAGACTCCACTGTACGCCGATCAGGTGCCTAGCGGATGGAGCAGCGTTATCCCGAATTGGACGTTCTTCTGGGCGATTGCCTGCAAGGAATACTATGACCAAACAGGGGAAGAGGCCTTCGCCCGTGAAATGTGGCCGCACATTAAATACAGCTTGGATCATTATTTGGACAAAATCGATGAACGCGGTTTATTATTTATTAAGGGCTGGAATCTGCTGGATTGGGCGCCCATAGATCAACCTAACGATGGGGTAGTTACCCATCAGAATGTGTTCTTAGTCAAGACCTTGCGTGTTGCTGCAAAATTAGCAGAAATCGCAGGGGATCCCAATGGAGGTACTTTCGCAGCTGCAGCAGATAAACTGCAGGAAGCGATTAATAAACATCTTTGGTCAGTTGAGAAGCAAGCTTATCTTGATTGTATTCATGCGGATGGGCGCTTATCTACAAATTACAGTATGCAAACCCAAGTAGTCGCTTTTCTCTGTGATGTGGCTGAAGGGAAGCGCAAATTACAGATGGAGCAATATATGATGGAGCCTCCTGCGGATTTTGTACAAATCGGAAGCCCATTTATGTCGTTCTTCTACTATGAAGCACTGGCTCAAGTGGGATATTATGATCGAATGATTGCCGATATCCGCCGCAATTTCGGGCAGATGATTGAATATGATGCTACTACTTGCTGGGAGATGTACCCGAATTTTGCGGAAAACCGGGCTAACCCCAATATGCTTACCCGCAGTCACTGCCACGCTTGGTCTGCTGCACCGGCTTATTTCCTTGGCGCCTATGTGTTGGGAGTGCGCAACGGAGCTCCAGGCTGGAGCGAGGTGATCGTTGCGCCGCAGCCTTGCGGCTTAATCTGGGCGCGCGGCACGGTGCCTTTGCCGGAATCCGGCCGAATTGACGTGGCTTGGCGGGTGGAAGAACTGGGCAAAGAAGGCGGAGCAATGGTCGACACAACGGCCAGCAAAAAAATGTCCTTGCAGGTTTGGGCTCCACGCGGGTTGAAGGTTACAATAAAGCTTCCGGATGGATATGAAGGCCGAATACAACGTTTCGAGGTGTGAAGCAAGTTTTGTTGATATAAGGTTCCAAAGGAAGCTTATTTTATTAGTCTCCATAATCCTCTCCAGAGTAAGGTCTTATGGGGCACTTATTTCATGAAGAGGGTGTAATATGAGAGTTACTTTAAACACATAAGGTTCATCTCGAACCTTATGTGTATACTTCATAAAATTGCTTGCTTGATAGAATCCTTTTTGGATCCTATTTTTTTCGCTTCAAACAAGGCTTGCTCCGGATCATCTGAAGCTGATAGGGTACATGCCGGGAGAATCAATTGGATCAGAGCAGGTTTTGTTTGTTCAGTTATCCTTGAATGCTATCATTTTCGCTGAAATCTTCTGCAAAAATCTTATCCACAAGCAGCCTAATACCATCGAGAACAATGGATTGTTCTACTTCAACATATTTATTATCTTGTAAAGCATAAATTTCAATTTCCGCTGCAAAGGGATCTACAAGCCAATATTCGCTGACTCCATACTTTTCATATTTCTGGAATTTATCAATCAAGTCGCGTCTTGCATTTTTTAATCCTGCGGAAATCACCTCAACCACAAGATCAGGGGCACCATAAATTCCATTTTCTTTTACAAGATGTTTATTCTTTTGTGAAACAAAGGTGATATCCGGCATCAGGAAATCTCTATCCTCATTTTTTAAATGAATAGCCGTGTTGGATAAGTATACTGCACCCAAGCTGTGTTCACTTACATAAGTAATAATAAAAAAATACAGTTTACCTACAATTGATTCATGTCGTGGCGAGCTAGGGCTCATCATGATTTTTTCACCGTCCCAGACTTCATAGATTTCATCCGTCTCATAGGTGGTGTATTTCGCCATCAGCTGCACCTCCGTTAAATGATGTTTGAGTTTATTATACAATATTTAGTAGGGGAATTACAAAAAAGATTGTATCTTACATAGCTTATTGTCAAAACTTTTTCTTCCACAAAACAAAGATATCGGGTATAATCAAACATAAACGGGACAAAACAAAACTACTTAACGGAGGAATACAAACAATGCCAGCTAACAAATGGGACAGTTCTAAAGCAAGTCAACAAGCGGGAATGGAGCAGCTCGTTTATCGTTCTAATCTGCTCGGAAGCGATCGAACCGTATGCAATTGGGGTGGAGGCAACACTTCCATGAAGCTGGTCGAGAAGGATTTTCGAGGACGCGATATCAATGTGATGTATGTGAAAGGCAGCGGTTCGGATCTTGCTACGATGAAGGCTAAGAACTTTACTGGACTTAAGCTTACTGACGTGCTTCCTCTGATGGAGCTTGAATCGATGTCAGATGAAGATATGGTCGCTTATTTAACCCACTGTATGATTGATTCCAAGCACCCGCGCATGTCAATTGAGACATTGCTGCACGCTTTTTTACCTTATCCTCATGTAGATCATGCCCACCCTGACGCGATTATCAGCCTTTGCTGCGCGGATAACGGCAAGGAATTAGCCAAGGAAATTTACGGCGACACTTTCGTTTGGGTTCCATATATCCGGCCTGGGTTTTCCTTGTCGAAGATGATTGCAGACGGTGTTCGCAGCAATCCCAAAGCCGAGCTTGTCCTGATGGAGAAACACGGATTGGTTACTTGGGGCAATACTTCGGAAGAATGTTACCTTAAGACATTAAGCATTATCCAAAAGACCGAAGATTTTATCACAGCCAGAGTGAAAGCGACGGGTGCCAATCTGTTTGGCGGTTCACGTTATAAAGCTCTGGATCCTGATGTTCGCCGAAGCATAGTGGCCCAAGTGATGCCAACGATTCGCGGAGCCGTTAGCGGCAGCAACAAAATGCTCTTAAATTTTGTGGATACGGAAGATGTGCTTACCTTCGTTGACAGTGAGAATGCCCCTAAGCTGTCGCAGGTTGGAGCGGCTTGTCCTGACCATCTGGTACATACGAAGATGACTCCTTTATACATCAACTGGGACCCTTCATCCGGAGACATTGCTGCACTGCAAAGTGAAATTGAAGCAGGGATTGCCCGTTACGAGCAGGAATATAAAGCTTATTTTGAGACTAATAAAAACGATGGCGATCTCATGAACGATCCGGCACCGCGTATTATATTAATACCAGGCATCGGCATGGTGACTACCGGCAAAAGCAAACCAATGGCCGATGTGAGCGCACAGCTGTATCACCGGGCGATTGCTGTTATGACAGGGTCGACGGTGTTGGGTGAGTTTGTTTCTCTGAACGACAACGAATCTTTCAATGTAGAATATTGGCCTCTGGAGTTATATAAATTAACTTTATCCCCTAAGGAAGCGGAATTCTCCCGCCAAGTAGCTTTTATTACTGGAGGAGCGGGCGGTATCGGCAGCGCGACAGCTCGCAGATTAGTAAGCGAAGGCGCGAATGTGGTGCTGGGTGATTTAAATCTGGAGGGCGCGCAGAAGGTTGCCGATGAAATCAACACTTCGTTTGGCGAAGGCCGGGCGATAGCTGTTAAAATGGATGTAACCAACGAAGAAATGGTTGCGGGAGCATTCAGTGAAGCGGTACTATATTATGGAGGCGTGGATATTCTGGTCAACAATGCAGGCTTGGCTACTTCCAGTCCTTTTGCAGAAACCTCGCTGAAGGAATGGAATTTGAATGTCAGTGTATTGGCCACAGGTTATTTTCTTGTTGCCAAGGAAGCCTTTAAATTGATGAAGCAGCAAAAAATCGGCGGATCGATGGTTTTTATCGGATCCAAGAATTCCATCTATGCCGGCAAGAATGCATCAGCTTACAGCACTGCTAAAGCAGCCGAAGTACATTTGGCCCGCTGCATCGCTGCAGAAGGCGGAGAGTTCGGAATCCGTGTAAACTCTGTGCTGCCGGATGCTATTCTTCAAGGTTCGGCGATCTGGAATTCCGGATGGCGCAACGAAAGGGCTGCTGCTTACGGCATTGAGCCGGATCAACTGGAAGAGTATTACCGTAAACGGACAACCTTGTTGGTGAATATTTTCCCTAACGACATTGCCGAATCCGTGGCCTTTCTATCTTCTTCTAAGGCAGCTAAAACCACTGGCTGCATGATCACCGTAGACGGCGGCGTTCCCGCTGCATTTACAAGGTAAGAATTGTTCTAATAAAAAACGAATAATGGGGGCCGATAGCATGTCTGATTTAGCTTATCAAGCATTTGAAGCACGCCAGAAGGAACGCGGTATCAACTTGGATAAAGCCAAGGCCGCTTTAAAGAAATTAGAAGTCGAAACTCCTTCATGGGGTTACGGTGATTCAGGGACACGCTTTAAAACATTTAAAAAAGCAGGCGTTCCGCGCAATCCCTTTGAAAAGTTTGAAGATGCCGCAATGGTCCATAAGTTAACCGGTTTCTGCCCGTCGGTGGCTATTCATATTCCATGGGACAAAGTAGAGAATTACAGTAAGCTTCGTGAGCATGCAGAGTCGCTGGGTGTGAAAATCGGTGCGATTAACCCTAATCTGTTTCAAGATGATGATTATATGTTAGGAAGTGTTTGTAACTCCAATCCGGCCATTCGCCGCAAGGCTACGGATCACCTGCTCGAATGTGTTGAGATTGCCCGGGCAACGGGCTCCGATATTCTGAGCCTATGGTTTGCTGACGGCACCAATTATCCGGGGCAAGCCAACATCCGTAACCGTAAAGCTTGGATGGAAGAAGCATTAGGTGAAATGTACAAAGCTATGGATCCCAATATGCGTATGTTAATAGAGTATAAGTTTTTCGAGCCGGCATTTTATCATACCGATCTGGCTGACTGGGGAATGGCGTATAACTTGGCCCAGAAGCTGGGACCTCAGGCAGAAGTGTTGGTGGATACCGGGCATCATGCGCCAGGCACCAATGTTGAGCATATCGTAACTTATTTACTGGATGAGCAGCGATTGGGCGGATTCCACTTTAACTCCAGAAAATATGCGGATGATGATTTAATCGTGGGTTCGATGAATCCTTATGAGTTATTCTTAATCTTCTCGCAAATTCTTTATGCTGTTAATGACAGCTCAAATCCCGGGGTTCAGAAAAACGCAAACAAGATCGCTTACATGATAGATCAATGCCATAACATTGAACAAAAGATTCCAGCCATGATCCGTTCCGTCTTAAATGTGCAAACCCAATTTGCCAAGGCGTTGTTAATTAATTGGGATGAGCTTGCTGAAGCGCAAGCCCTGCAGGATGTACTTAGAGCGGAAGCAGCCGTTCGCGAAGCTTATGAGCAGGATGTCACTCCAATGCTTCATGCTGTGCGTGAAGAAGTTGGCGCAGAGAAGGATCCGATGAAAGCCTTCTTCCAAAGCGGTTACTTGGACAAAATTAGTGTTCGCGGTGTTGGCGGAGCAAGCTGGTGAGACCTGTATGGAATGGCATCGCTGTTGATTTAGGCGCTTCAAGCGGAAGAGTGCTTTGGGGGAAGTATGACGGAAATCAACTAACCCTTGAGGAAATACATCGGTTCGAGAATGAACCGGTATGGGTAAAAAACACATTATATTGGGATATTCTGCGGATTTACCATGAAATTAAACAAGGCATCCGCAAGGCCAATTTGACAGTAATCAAAACAGGCCAAGTGATCTCCTCCATTGGTATTGATTCATGGGCTGTGGACTTTGGGTTATTGGACGAATCCGGCCAGCTGCTGGGCAATCCTGTGCATTATCGTGACCAGAGAAATGAAGGTATGATGGAGAAGGTTTTTGCCTTGGTGCCTAAAGAAGAAATCTTCCGTAAATCCGGCATTCAATTTATGCCATTCAACACAATCTATCAGCTAACTGCCTTAATCAACGCCAAGGATCCACAGTTTGAACAGGCGTCTACCTTACTGATGCTGCCCGATTTGCTGCACTATTTTATGACAGGCCAGAAATTGACGGAGTTCACGAATGCTACTTCAACACAGCTTCTTGATCCTAACCTTGGCGGATGGTCGGAAGACCTAATCGGAAGATCGGGCATTCCCCGCCATCTGTTCACCTCAATTATACAGCCGGGTACGATTATTGGAGATTTGCTTCCGGCGTTGAAGGACGAGCTTGGGTTTAGTCACTTGAGCCCTAAAGTCATAGCCGTGGCCACACACGATACGGGATCCGCAATCGCCGCTGTACCTTCAAGTTCCGCGAGCTTTGCTTATATCTCCTGCGGCACGTGGTCATTGCTCGGTACAGAACTTAAAAAGCCAGTTTTATCCGATCGTGCTCTGGAACTAAATTTTACGAATGAGGGCGGAGTGGAAGGGACCTTTAGATTATTGAAAAATATTATGGGTCTCTGGCTGCTTCAGGAAACCAAACGGGAATGGGAGAGGCACGGGCGCAAACTTACTTGGTCCGAAATGACGGAGATGACTACACAGTCGCAGCCTTTTGCCATGTTTATCGATCCCGATGATGCAAGGTTTATGGCTCCAGGCGATATGCCTGGTCGCATTAGAGATTACTGTAAGGAAACCGGGCAGCAAATCCCTCAATCCGATGGCGAGATACTTAGATGTGTGACGGAAAGCTTAAGCTTGAAATACCGCTGGGCGCTTGAACGATTGGAAGAGTTGACGGAGCGTTCCATGGAAGTGGTCCATATGGTTGGCGGAGGCATCCAGAATGAATTGTTATGCCAATGGACGGCTGAAGCCTGCTGCAGGCCTGTTATATCAGGACCCATTGAAGCTAGCGGATTAGGCAATATCATAGTACAATTAATTACTGCGGGAGAAGTTTCTTCGATTGCGCAAGCGCGTGAACTCATTGCTGCGTCCTTTCCAATGAAGACCTATAAGCCGCAAGAGCCGGATCAGTGGCAGGCTGCTTTTGAAAGATTTGAAAAGTTACTCTAGGAGGAATCAGCATGTTGGTGGCGGAGCGGCATCGAGAGATCGTAAACATTGTTGGGCAGGAAAAAAGC
>DASWUO010000247.1:0-4514 GCA_036401615.1 Bacilli bacterium
CATCATTGGATTCGCTCGTAATGACCAAGTCCAGCTTGCCTTCTTCCACCAGATTGATTTTCCGGTTTAGAAAGACGATTCGTCTTACAATCGTCCTCGATAGTAAACTGATCAGAGCCATCACCAATATGAAGCAAACTAAGATGATGGCGATCGTTGTACGCAATATTTGACCTGATTTGGAAGTGACGGATGTCATCGGAATATAATAGTAGAGCGTCCAGTCCGGACTCGGAATGGCTTTTTTCATGATTAACCACGATTTCCCCTTATCATTCACCATGCCATCCTGTATGGTTCCAAGCAGTTCCAATGGCAGGATCTCCTTTCCCTCTTGCTTGTCCGGACTCCGGAAAATCGGATTGCCGGTTTTATCAACCACCACCATTCCCATATCCTCCATGATAGCATTACCTTCACTGTTGAAAATAACGTTGTAATCCACATTGAGGTACAGCATGCCCAGATCTTCATCAGTATAGATATTCTTGAGCTTACGCGCAGCAAACAACAATTCGTCGGTATACATCCACTTCGTGGTTACACTCTTTTCTGCATCAACGATCCAATCGGCATTCTCAATATGCTCAAAGGACCGGATCCAGTTATTATACTCGGGCATATCGGTTTTGGAATAAACCGTAATCTGCTTAATGTCGTCATTCATCTGGGTTATACTGGAGAAGAAAGGATAAATATAATCCCCCATATCCGTAATTAATGCCTGCAGATCCTGATAATTGTTCGAGAAGGCTTGCTGGATCTTGGTATTAAACACTATATAATTAATCAGGTTATTATACTTTTCAATTTTATAATTTAAATTGGATGCCATCTCTGTTGCTGTTCCATTTAATCCCTGCAATGTTTTTTCAGTAGAGTACGATTTGATTTGTGAATAAGAATACACTCCGAGAATCAAAATTGGGAGAATGGACGCAACAAGGTAAGAAAGAAACAGCTTATGAGAAAATTTCATGTTTCTGAATGCAGGAAACTGCATGGCGGTCAGCCCTCTTTCCTGCGATATTGGATAGGAGTGACTCCCTTGTAGCTTTTGAACAGCGAACAAAAATAAGACAGGTTGGAAAAACCTACTTGCGAGCAAACCTCCCATATTTTGAGATTAGACTGATGCAGCAGATCCGCAGCCTTCTCCAATCGATAAGCCATGATATATTTAACGATGTTTTGCTGGGTTTCCTTCTTAAATAAGTAGCTCAGGTAACTCGGCGAAACATAAACCTTATCCGCCAGATAGGGAAGCCCGATATCCTTGTGGTATTCCGAGTGAATGATTTCCATCACCTTTTCTATAATTTGTTTACCCGTATCCCGCCCGGCTGCGATGACATCTGTCTCTAATTCGTCAATGGCGGCAAGGATGATTTCCGACAACTGCTCCAGATTACCCATAGTAAAGATGCGTTCAACTACTTGTTTATATTTGTGGTCGCCGAACTTTTTTCTGTATATTTTATTGATAATTTCAGAACAGATGGATTTGATATACACCGCTGAGTAAAACATGTTGTTCTGCAGCAGCTCAAACATCATCAAAGTATTTGTACGAATGCAAGCGATATCACCGCGAAGTGCACATTTGTCAATTTCCTTAAGAGTCACTTGTAAATACTCGGACACCAAACCGGACGAACTGAGTAATCGGCTCTCGTCCAGAACAAGACTTTCTCTCAGAAAAAACTTATACTCCCCGATCCTCTCCATCCTGTTGAATTCATGGTAAAGCTCGTCTGTATCCTCAAGTTTTTTGCCGATTACGATACAAACAGGAATATCATAATGCTTGTCTGCCGAGGATTTGCATTGATTTAAAGCGGCATACAATTCTGCAGCATTCATGGTGTAGTTTCGGTCACAAACCAAAACCGCCAGACTCTGATATTCATTCAGGTTGATAAACAGGTGCTCCAGAGGCAGCTCTTTTGACACAATCTGCTCTAATGCACTCTCGACTGCGGCGAATACACGTTCCCTGAAATCGAAGAGGATCATACGCAGACATTTCCCTTCAAGCTCAATACCCAAATTTTCTTGCCCTTCGTGTTTCTGTCGACCACCATCGTAGAGCAAGTCCAGGAATGTTTTTTTCAGAGTCATCTGTTTATAGGTATTCTCCATGGCCTCCCGTTTTTTTCGCGATTTCTGTTCATCCTCGCAGCGGTGAATTGCCTTTGTGAGGACCGATGTAAACACATTGACTTCTAACGGCTTGAGAATGTAATCCATCACTTCCGCTTCGATGGCTTTCTTGGCATAATCGAATTCGCCAAAGGCGCTGTAGATGATGATCTTGATCCCGGGACGCTGCTGCCTTGCTTTTACCGCTAATTCCAATCCGTCCATGAAGGGCATCTTGATGTCTGTAAACAAGATGTCGATGGAATGCGTCAACAATTGCTCCAAGGCCTCTTCCCCATTCTCCGCTTCGAAGACGTTCAGTTCAAATCCATATTTATCCAGCAGAAACTTAATGCTGTCTCTCTCGATTTGCTCATCGTCCACAACCAGTATTGAAAACAAGCTCATCACCCGACCTTTATAAGATTCATTCAATATTTATCGTTGCCGAATTTCTCTACATTAAGATTGTATTGCTTAGTCAGATAGATTTCCAATTTCGAGAGGCCAGCCTTCTCCATGTGTCCGATCATTTCATCAACCATCTTCACAGCATCTGCTTCAGAAACGGCCATTACGATTTTCGGTAAACTTTTTGCGGCAATCTCATCCACTTTGGAAGAAACGATTCCTTCCTCTGTAGTCAAATCGGGTGTCATTTTATAAGATACGATCGTATTGTCGAAAGCGTATTTGTTGGCAATCGGCCTATCATGCTCCATCCGGTCAGGTGCCTCTTTCCCAACTTCAGGCAGCGGCTTATAGAAGAGATACACAAACGACCAGATGCCGGTTCTATCCTTTAAAGCGGGAAAATCCTTGGCCCATGCTTGTTGGATAGCATCGCTTCTAGTAATCTTGCCTTCTGCATTAATGCTGTAATCTTCTCCTTCGTGTCCATACAGCATCAACAGGTTGCCATCTTTACTAAACATGTATCTCAGAAATTTAATGGCGGCTTCCGGATTCTTACTCTTCTTGGAAACCAGTGTAATCTGTCCTCCAAGTCTTGCCAATCCCGGAAATTTGACGTCCTCTACTGCTTGCAGAGGGGCAATCGATACAAAATGGCTGTCCGGCTTTGCTTGGTCGAGCGCGGCATTAGCGCCGTCCAGATACCAGAAATAAGCAGCGCTCGCGAACACATTTGACCTCAAATCTTCCTGGATCTGTGTTTCCCCTTTGACAAAGGCTTCAGCATCGATCAACTTTTCCCGATAAAGCTTATTCATATACTTAGCGAATTCCTTATATTGCGGGTTTTTGAATTTTACCGTCACCTTACCGTCCGGCTGCACATAATGATCCTTGACCCCAAAAGAATGCATCAATGAATAAATGGGTGGACTTGTTTCCAACTGCGTATTGTCTCCAATCGCCAAAGGAATGGATGGCCTGCCGTTGATCATTGGATACTTTTCCTTAAATGCTTTTAAAGTTTCATAGAACGAATCGGGTGTTGTCATATCCGGTTTTCCCAACTCCGCATAAATATCTTTTCTTACACTGTAAGTATAGGCCCCGATGCCATCCTTGGCTTTGAGCAGCCAATCCGGTAAATAACCGCCGGGCATCCCATAAAGCTTCTGGTCGATTTCCGATTTTGAGGCGTCATAAACATCCTGCGGAATTTCCTTTCTGAATTCAGGGGAATAGGTATCCATCAGTTCATCAAGGGAGTAAACAAGTCCGGATTTGATTAATTTGTCTACAGCCGGATCATGCAGGCCAAGGGTAATCAAATCCGGAAGATCGCCGGTAGCTATCATGATATTGATTTTCTCGGTAGGATCTCCGGTTGGCACATTGACTATCGGATTGACACCGGTAATTTCTTTAACATCCTTCAGGAAACTGTACTCATTCCAATCCTTAAGGTTAGTATGCCATGGAAACCCGATGTACCAATACAAATCGACATTCTGGCCGACATGCCACTTCTTGGTTTGTTCGTTTTTCCAATCTGATTCGACAGCCTGTCCATTATTGCTTGAACTGGTCTCAGACGGTTTATAAGCGTCCTTGTCTTTAAAACAACCTGCAAGAACCGTTAAAACCAAACATAGGGTCATGGCCATTGAAGTCCAATTCATTCTTTTTCTCATAATAAATCCCCCTCATTTTTATTCTTTGATGGAACCGATCATGAACCCTTTTACAAAATACTTCTGAAAGAAGGGATATATCAGCACGATCGGCCCGACTGAGATCATCATGGTAGCGATCTGGACCGAATATGGGGTTACTCTGCTTGTTACGATATCGCTTTCGGATACAAGAGCAGGCATTTGCATTGATGCTTGGTTGGCCAGAATGATTTTTTGCAAAATGGTCTGCAGCGGGAGAAGCTTCTCGTTGCTTATAAATAAGTA
>DASWUO010000248.1:0-2592 GCA_036401615.1 Bacilli bacterium
AAGATTGGATGCCATCTTGAATCATCAAGTGGATCCGCACTTTATTATGGAGATGGGCCGGGAGTTTGCCCGCCGATATAAGAGTGATAACATAACAAGAGTTTTGACGATGGAGTCCTCCGGTATCTCTATAGGATTTGCAACGGCTTATGAACTAGGAGTCCCGCTTGTGTTTGCCCGCCGCAAGAAGACGTTAACCACGGACGGGGATGCGTATTTCGAACGGGTTCCCTCCTTCACCAAAGGAATCGTCACGGATATCATGGTCGCCAAGAAGTTTCTCGGCACCCACGACAGGGTATTATTAATAGATGACATCATTGCTAACGGAGATGCTGCACGAGGCTTAATTCGGATTATCGAACGTTCAGGAGCGGATCTTGCCGGCCTTGGCATTGTCATAGAAAAGTCGTTTCAGGCCGGTGCGCGGACCATTCGGGAGTTAGGCATACGTATAGAATCCTTGGTAACGATTAAGTCGCTCGACAACGATCAAATTGAATTTGAATAGCGGGGAAATAGCCCTATTCAGACTATCGGTATTACGGCACAGCGGTTTTAGGTATAATTTTCATTATAATTGAGCCTTCCCACATGAGAAAATATCCTTTATAATGAAGTTGAGAAGAGGTGGCATAGGTTATGGCAAATGAGCAATTTTCCTTTGAATTTTTTGAAAAAAAATTATTAGATTCCAAAAATCACTTCGAACGCGCCCTTGACTGCAAGCACACAGAATTTGATGATTTATACCCCTATATGATTGAACACCCTCAATTTTTCTGGTACAAGAGATATGTTGCATGGTCCGAATTGTTAACCATTGTTAGACTTTGCGAGGAACTGTCATTTGAGTGGGAGAAGCAATTCTCTCAAAGCCAGATCGATTACATCAAAAGCCGTGTAATGTCCAGCAAGGTGTTGGACTTCTGGTCCGAAACCAATGATTCGAAGAAACATGTAGGATGAGTGAGGCCGCTCCAATGATCACGGATGAAATGCTGGATGAGTACCGGTTGAAGGGCACAAAGGTGCGGGTCATCCGGGATATCAATGAAACCAATGATGTGCTGGGTATTGTTCTGGCCTGGGATGAGGAAACCGTACTGATCCGCAAGCAGAACCGTAAGGTATTAAAACTTAACCGCAAATATATGTATCAGGCAGCGGATGAAGTTAGGCCCAACTTTATTGATTTATAGGCTAATGTTATAAAGAGAAACCTGTTGTCCTCTATGGGAAGAGGATGAACAGGTTTCTTTATTTTTCCCATTTCCGGGAGTAGGCTTTATTGGTGACATAAAGGGTTAAACCAATAATGAAAGCACTAATGAGCACTGCGAAAAATATAACACCAGCTAACATGATAAGTCTCTCCTTCAGAGGAACTGGATTCATTATAAAATAATCCTTCTCCACAATAGCATATTTCATTTAGGAAATGTAGGGACATTGAATTGAATAGATGAACATTGTGCAAACTATATAAAAAAGGAGGCGGCTGAAATGTTATTTTATACGGGCGTGGTATTGTATGGTTTAGCCCATGTGCTTTATAGCATTGTTGTGTAATGAAGATAAAAGGGGAATCCAACTATTTGCATGGGGTGGCTATCATGATCACAGTGATTGTTGTCTTGGTGGCCATCATCATTTCAGCTTATTATTCCTGACTTGCTATTGACTGCGGTGCAAAATTTACGTTATAGTAATGACTATAACTATTTTGCTGTTTCTTTACCATGCGGTCGTGGCGGAATGGCAGACGCGCACGATTCAGGTTCGTGTGGGTAATCCCCGTGGAGGTTCGACTCCTCTCGGCCGCACCATATGTGTATACAATTCTCCAGAAATGTTTCTGGAGTTTTTTTGTTCTTATTAGGTAGTATGAGATAATTATTAATTAAGGGTTGATTCCAATTCCATGTATTGGCTGTTGTTTATTAAAAAAAATTAAGCAGAATTTAGATTTAAATCGATCGCGGCCCTGTAAAATAATTGGCAGAATGCTTCCGAGAAGAGTATTTCATAGACAATATTGATTGCTTGATTTAGGATTATTTAAGGGAATCCGCTAGTTCTTTTGCTATTTCCTCAATGCTCAACAGAGAGGAGTTTAAAGCTACTTTGTCAGCTAGCGGAACCTCGTTTTTTGTTACTTTATGCCAGATTGGCAAAATAACCGGATGGGTTCCTTCGAGGTAATATAATAATAATTGGCACTGTCTTTATTAAATGCTGCTTTAGCTTCTTGAATGGTTGATGGATACAAAAAAGAGACAGTCGCATACAATATCGATTGTCTCTTTTTTGCTTACTCCTAATGTTATTTGTAAATCGTAAAGATCAAATCGCGATTGCCGCTGTTCTCTGTGGTCCAAGTCGATCCGCCGTTGGTAGACAGGCGTTCCAGTCCATTAGCATATGGATTGCTGTCACTATAAGCGAATCCGTATTTATTGTTTGTCGAGCCGTCGTCTATTGTAGCTGGCGAACGCAGGATAATGCCATATTGTTTGGTCGTATCCAGACCGGTTAGTCGAGGATAGATGGAATAAGGCGTTGGCGAGCCCGGGATATTGTTTGCCGGAA
>DASWUO010000249.1:0-10616 GCA_036401615.1 Bacilli bacterium
TTCTTATACTTTAGAGGAGGAACAATTTATTTTATGTCAATTGAAGTCGGCACAAAGCTAGAAGGAAAGGTTACAGGCATTACCCATTTTGGAGCGTTCGTGGAACTTTCTGCGGGTGTAACAGGACTCGTACACATTTCCGAAATCGCGGATAATTACGTCAAGGATGTTAAAGATCATCTGAAGCTTGAAGAGGTGGTGATGGTGAAAGTCATCAATGTGGATAAGGACGGTAAGATCGGATTGTCCATTAAACAAACCGTTGATAAACCTGTAGAAGTGAGACCTGCCCGACCTGTAAGGCCGCCGGGAAGCTTCAACCGACCTGAAGGGGATCACCCGCCGCGCAGCGGAGGATTCGGAGGCGGTGGAGACCGTGGTGGAAACCGCGGGAGTGACAGGGGCGGCGGAGGCCGGGGTTCTTTCAATAAAGCGCCAGTGGGCAAACCTACCTTTGAAGATAAAGTGTCCCGATTTCTGAAGGACAGCGAAGAGCGCATTTCGTCGATCAAGAAGAACACCGAATCCAAACGGGGCGGCAGAGGTGCTAAACGCGATTAAATATAGATGAGGGAGAGCCTGGGTTTAGACAACCAGGCTTTTTTTGTCGGAAATTTCTTTAGTTCGGCAACCTATTGTGACAAACTTTACAAAGCATAGTCTTTATAATAGGAGGACAATTTGAAGAAGGGGTGTCCTCCACCATGTTTAAAGGGAATATGTTTAACAGAAGCACTACAGTCAGTTGGACAAGCAGAATACAGAATATCAAAGCCGTCAGCCGGCTATTAGACAACGGCAACCGATTCATTCAACTTCTTTTAGCGGAAAAATGGTCTATTTTATTGGTATTTATGGCCTTTATGTTAGGGAGGGCTATGATTCTCGAAGAATTGGCTCCCTTTGCTATAGCCTATTATGCGGTGCTTTATTTTATGCGCAAAGATTTGTTGAAGTGGATTGTCCTGTCTTTGTTGCTGGGCAGCTTATTCGCTGTAAACAACCACAGCATCTTGATTACCATGGAGATTGTTGTGTTCTATTTGATTCAAACCGGGTTGAACAAGTATGAACGGTCAGCCCTATCCTTGGCCCCGATGACTGTATTCCTGTCGACCTTTCTGGTTCTGCTGTTCTCATCCATAGTGCAGGGTGATCTGGCCTGGTATTCGTTAATGCTTGCTGCAGCCGAATCTTTCCTGTCCTTTATCCTGACTTTGATCTTTATCCAGGCCATTCCTGTCATTACGCTCACCCGTAAGAATGTTAGCCTTCGCAGCGAAGAAATCATCTGTTTGGTTATCCTGCTAGCCTCAGTAATGACCGGCACGGTTGGGTGGTACATTGGCTCGTTGTCTATAGAGCATATCTTGTCCCGCTATTTGATCCTCATGTTTGCTCTTGTGGGAGGGGCGCCGATGGGTGCATCTGTCGGGGTGGTGACGGGATTGATTCTCAGTTTAGCGGAGGCCCAAGCCATTTACCAAATGAGCTTATTGGCTTTCGCCGGTTTGCTGGCAGGCATTCTTAAGGAGGGGAAGAAGACGGGTGTAGCTTTAGGCATGCTGCTGGGATCCTCAATTCTCTCGATCTATCTGGGCAACCAGAAGGAGATTCTTACTTCCACTTGGGAGTCCGTGGCAGCGGTGATCTTATTTATGCTTACAGCCCGGAGTGTCATTACCACCATAGCCAAGTATGTCCCCGGTACACAGGAAAACATAAAGCACCAACAGGATTATGCGAAAAGGGTGAGGGATATCACCGCCGGAAGAGTGGAGCAATTTTCAGAGATGTTCCAGCAGCTTTCCTTAAGCTTTAAACAATTATCCCATAAGGGGCAAGCGCTTCAGAAGGAAGAGGATGTCAACCGATTGATGAATGCTGTAGTGGAGCGTTCCTGTGCGGCCTGTTATAAGAAAAGCCAATGTTGGGATGAGAAATATCTCCGCACCCACAAATATATGTCGGATATGATGAAAGCGATTGAAGCCAAGAAGAATTTAGCCAAAAAGGAAATCCCCCTGGAATGGAAACATGCGTGTGTTAAGACAGAACTGGTATTGGATATCATGAAGCAGCAATATCATCAGTATAAGCGCGACCTGCATTGGAAAAAACAAATCCATGAAAGCCGGGAATTGGTGGCCGATCAATTGTCAGGGGTTTCGCAGGTGATGGATGATTTGGCTAAGGAAATTAAACGGGAGGGGCAGCATCTGTTTGTGCAAGAAGAACAAATCCGCTGCGATTTAGAGAAGTTAGGGCTATCCATTCACAGCATTGACATTATTAATCTCGATGTGGGCAATGTGGAGATTGAAATGGTCCACCAGTATACGAGAGGCTTTGATGAATGCCGCAAAATCATCGCCCCCTTGCTGTCCGGAATTCTGGGGGAGAACATTGCCGTGAAAAGCGAACAGTTTCTGGATCAGGGAGAAGGCTATTATACCGTAGTGTTCGGTTCAGCCAAGGAGTATGAAGTGGAGACCGGCATTGCCGGAGCTGCTAAAGGAGGGGACCTGCTGTCAGGGGACAGTTTCAGTACGCTGGAGCTGGGGAATGGAAAGTTTGCGGTGGCGATCAGCGATGGCATGGGCAATGGGGAAAGGGCTCGCGCTGAGAGCAGTACGGCCTTATCGATCCTGCACCAACTGCTTCAATCCGGCATGGAAGAGAGACTTGCTATCAAATCAGTCAATTCTGTCCTGCTTCTTCGTTCAACAGACGAAATCTTTGCCACCATCGATGTGGCTTTAATAGATTTATATAATGCCCAGACCGTATTTATGAAGATTGGATCCACCCCAAGCTTTATCAAAAGAGGATCCGAGGTAATTCTGATCTCTGCGAATAACTTGCCCGTGGGGATTTTGCATGAAATTGACGTTGATTTGGTGAGGGTCCAGATGCAGCCGGGCGATACCTTGATTATGATGACGGATGGCATTTATGATGCTCCCGGCCACGCTGTAAATAAAGAACTCTGGATGAAGCGGATTATCCAAGAGATTAGGGTAGAGCATCCACAAGAGATTGCCGATTGCTTGCTCGAGACCGTGTTCCGCTTTCACCATGGTGAAATTGAAGATGACATGACTGTGGTCGTAGCCAAGTTAAACAAATTTAAGCCGGAGTGGGCCACCGTACATTGGCCAAGCCATGCCCAAATCGCCCGCCCCAAGACGGTAAGTTAAACTGTCCCATGCAGCGGCAGGGGAGGCGGTGACCGACGCTGTAAGCCGGATTGGACGGGTAAGAGTGTGAAAAGCAATCAATTTTCTGCTCGAACATTACTGTAGGCGGGAATAGCCCGGTTAGAGCAGCAATTGCACAGGCCAAGGTGGGCTGTAGGCGGGAATGGACGGGTTAGAGTGCTAAAAGTAATCCAATTTCGGTTCGAAAGTAACTGTAGGCGGGAATAGTCCGGTTAGAGCAGCATTCAACTCTAATCTTTACTAAATTTACAAGATTGTTTTATCCGAACGAATAGTTGTTATAAACTGTTTAGACTCTCCCGCATTGGAGAAACTAGTAGAAAGGATTCTACCAGTTTTCATTACGAAGGGAGTTTTTATGTTGAAACAAATCATATTGATTACAGACGGGTGCTCCAATGAAGGCGTCAGTCCTGTTGTGGCTGCTGCACAGGCCCAATTGGAGGGGGTCATTGTCAACGTGATCGGGATAGTAAATGAAGGGGAGTTGGGGGACCGTGGAGCTGCTGAGATAGAAGCGATAGCCAGAGCGGGAGGAGGAATAAGTCGTATGGTTTCTCCCAGAAGATTGGCGCAGACCGTGCAAATGATGACCCATAAGACGGTGATGCACACCATTAGGGGAATGGTAAATCAACAGCTGGGGCAAGTTTTAAAAGAGACCGGAAATAGCCATTCTATCAAGCCAACGACCCTCGAAGAGCTCCCGCTCTTCCAAAGGGCGCAGGTGGTCAAGGTGATCGAGAATTTAAGCGAAACGGCCGCACTGCAGATTGCTCTGTTAGTGGATGCCAGCACAAGCATGAGACCTAAACTTCAGGCAGTGGAGGACGCCATTCGTGATCTTATGTTAAGTTTTCAGGCCAGAAAGGGTCTAAGTGAAATAGCGGTTTTCCATTTCCCCGGATCGCCGCAGCCATCGGGTGTGATAGAAATGGATACTTGCTGGACGAAAGACCTTGCAAAAATTGCAAATCTATTCTATAAATTAAACATGAAGGGGACAACCCCGACAGGACCCGCTTTATTTAGATTGCTTCAGTTTATGACGCATGGGGAACTGAATCAGGAGGAACATCGGGTTGCAGCATACAGCCGCGAGCCTTATGATGCGTTTCCAGTGAACCGCAAGGATGGGATGCTAAGTGACTACGTCGTTTGACCCTACATTCCCCGCTGCAACAACGATTACCGGGAAATGGAATAAGAGGGCGTATGAAGTTGTTTATCTATTAGGAGAAGGAAGTAATGGAAGAGTTTACCTTGTCCGCAGGGGTAAGCTTCTTTTTGCGATGAAAATGGGTTTTGATAGCGTGAGCCTGCAGTCGGAAATCAATGTGCTTCAAGCTTTGAGGAAAGCGGAAGGCGGGAAAGATCCCTTTTATATAGAGGCTGATGACTTTATCCAGGAAGGGCAAAACTTTCCGTATTACGTAATGGAGTATGTTCGGGGACTTAGGGCTGCTGATTTTCTGCAAAGAAACGGGAACGACTGGATTTATCCGATAGGAAGTCATATTTTGAGAAAGTTGTCTGTTCTGCATGCGTTAGGTTGGGTTTTTGGGGATTTGAAGAACGAGAATGTGCTGGTTTCCGAATTTGGCAGAACGGAATTGATCGATTACGGCGGGGTGACGCCATTGGGAAATGCAGTTAAGCAATTTACGGAGGTTTATGACCGGGGCTATTGGGCGGCAGGATCAAGAACGGCAGATGAAGGGTATGATTTATTTTCCTTTGGGGTGCTTCTTCTGCAATTAACGGATGATCAGGACCGCATCGCTTTGTCCCAACAAATGATTCCTCAAAACAGGGATGTTGGTTATTTGTTGGAAATCGTCAGAACAAGTCCTTTGTGCGGGAATGTTGCCCCTTTTCTGGAGAAAGTATTTCTCGGGAAATACTCTTCAGTGAAAGAAGCGGAAGGGGAATGGAAAGCGTGTTTGTTCCAAGCCCCGACAAAGCAAACTGCTGTCTTAACAACCTTGCCCGCTGTACGCGTGCCTTGGTTAACAGCGGTTTTTGCCGTTTCTCTGGCCTTGCTGAGCTTTACATTATATTTAACTTTTCAATAGGCCGATCTGGTGAAGTCGAATTCGGTAGGGGGTGGGGCAATGGATTTAATTCAAAAGGTAGAGCAAACCATACACAAAGAGGGTTTATTGGACAAAGGCCAGATCATAGCTGTTGCGGTTTCTGGAGGAGCGGATTCTGTTGCTTTGCTGCATATTCTTCACGTTCTCTCTCCCGTTTGGCGATGGAAATTGGTTGTGGTCCATGTGAACCATCAATTCCGCGGGCAAGAATCGGATGAAGAGACTGCAGAAGTGGTTAAGTTGGCCGGGCAATTAGGACTGCCTTGTGAGGTAGGTGTTATCGATGTGCCGGAATATATGAAGCAGCACAACCTGAATGCCCAATCCGCGGCCAGGGATAAACGTTATGAATTCTTAAGATATGCCGCGGCCCTATATGGCGCAACCCATATTGCCTTAGGCCATCACGCGGATGATCAGGCAGAAACGGTTTTAATGCGGTTCATTAGAGGCTCCGGTTCTGGAGGTCTAAAGGGAATGCCGATTCGGCGGTTAGAAAAAAAAGTGGAACTTATTCGCCCTTTACTCCGTATATACAAAGCAGAGATTTCAGCTTATTGTATGCAAACTGGGTTACCCTACTCCAATGATAGCAGCAATGCGGAACGCAAGTACTTTCGCAACCAGGTACGGTTGGATGTTCTTCCCTTTCTCATGCAATACAATCTCCAGCTTCCGCAATCGCTTAACCGGCTTTCGGATGTGATGGAGGCAGAGGACGAATACCTCGAATCGGAGACTAAGCGCCTATATCAGCAGCATGTTGCGGTACAAGATACGGGAAATTCTTTCTCCAGAGCAGCTTTTGTTCTTATGCCGACGGCTTTACAAAGGAGACTGATTAAACTAATATTAAATGGTCTGTCGGAGGACGCGGAATCCCTTGACTTTACCAAGATTGAAATTCTTCGTTACGCTGTACTGCAGGATAAACCGGCATCCACTGTGCTGGACATAAGTGATCAGCTTCATTTCGTTCGAGAGTACGATACAGTTGGAATCATCCGTAAAGGAACAAATCCTGCACAAGATTATGAATATACCATTCCTCACGAAACCGTTGAAGTTCATATCGCCCAAGCAGCCATGATCCTTAAAGTCAGCGCTAGGGGGAACCATAAGGAACCTTATTCCGAAGCCCCTTTGGGTAAATATCATGCTGGGTTTGATGCAGATGTATTGGTTTTTCCGCTGACTGTCAGAAATCGCCGCAATGGAGACAGAATGAACATTATAGGACTAAATGGCTCCAAAAAGGTAAAAGATATTTTTATTGATGACAAGGTTGGCAAATCCAAGCGTAATTATACGCCCATTATTCTTAATGGAGACAATACCATATTGTGGATTCCCGGCATTCGAAAGTCCATACATGCGATGGTCGGTGAATCAACCAGGCATATCATACATATGGAAGCGATTCGACTTATCTTACCTTAACAGGAGGTTCACTGTTGCATAAAGACATTCAGGAAGTGCTCTACAGCGAGGAACAAATCCAACAAAAAATCGTCGAGCTTGGAGCGCAAATTACTCAAGATTACCAAGGCCGGAACCCTCTCGTGATTTGTGTATTGAAAGGGGCCTTTATTTTCATAGCAGACTTGGTGAAGAAGATTGATATTCCGGTTGAATTGGATTTTATGGCGGTTTCAAGCTACGGGCTGGCCACCAAATCGACGGGCGTAGTGAAGATTGTCAAGGATTTGGATGTGCCTGTCGAAGGGCGCCATGTTATTATTGTGGAGGATATCATCGACAGCGGGTTGACCCTCAGTTATCTGATGGATGTGCTGGAGAGACGAAACGCCCTTTCCATTGCTGTCGTTACTTTGTTTGACAAACCCGAACGCAGAACTGTTGGTTTAGAAGCGGATTACACCGGATTTATTCTTAAGGACGCTTTTGTTGTAGGGTATGGCTTAGACTATGCGGAGAAATACCGCAACCTTCCTTATATTGGTGTTTTAAAAGCAGAGATTTACAATCAAGGTTAGAACAATATTGTGAATTTGACAGGAGGTACAGGATGAATCGGATCATCCGCAACACCGGATTTTATTTGTTAATCTTTCTAGTCACTGTAGGGATCGTTCAATTCATCAGCAACCAGAACGGGAAGAAAGAGCCGCTGAATTATAGCCAATTCCGGCAAGAAGTGCAGAATAATAATGTATCTGAAGTAAATGTTCGCTTCGACGGATATACTTATTTTATTAATGGAAAGTATAAGACAGCCAAAGCGGATGGAAACACCTTTGAAGCCCGTGCTCCCTTTTCGGATAGATTGGTTGAATTTCTGGAGACGACAAACGTAAAACAGACATGGGACGTGATGAAGGGGGACAGCATTTGGATTACCCTCTTAACCTCGATTATTCCCTTTGTTATTATCTTCGTGCTGTTCTTCTTCCTGTTCAACCAAGCGCAGGGCGGCGGCGGCAAAGTAATGAATTTTGGCAAGAGCCGAGCCCGGCTGTATAACGAAGAGAAGAAGAAAGTTACATTTGACGACGTAGCTGGAGCCGATGAAGAGAAGCAAGAACTTATAGAGGTAGTTGAGTTTCTTAAGGATCCGCGCAAGTTCGCGGCTGTAGGAGCTAGAATTCCTAAAGGGGTGTTACTTGTGGGCCCTCCGGGAACAGGGAAAACGTTGCTGGCCAGAGCGGTTGCCGGTGAAGCGGGAGTACCTTTCTTTAGCATAAGCGGTTCGGATTTCGTGGAGATGTTTGTCGGGGTTGGGGCTTCCCGTGTGCGTGATTTGTTTGAGAACGCCAAGAAGAATGCGCCTTGTATCATATTCATAGATGAGATTGATGCAGTAGGACGTCAGCGGGGCGCGGGGCTCGGCGGCGGACATGATGAACGTGAGCAAACGTTGAATCAGCTTCTTGTTGAAATGGATGGATTCGGCGTCAATGAAGGCATTATTATTGTGGCTGCCACGAACCGTCCGGACATTCTTGATCCGGCTTTGCTCAGACCGGGCAGATTTGACCGCCAGATCACGGTGGATCGTCCCGATGTAGTGGGCCGTGAAGCGGTGCTGAGAGTCCATGTGAGGAATAAACCTCTCTCCAGTGATATCAAATTGGATGTCATTGCGAAACGGACAACAGGATTTACTGGAGCAGATCTGGAAAACCTGATGAATGAAGCCGCCCTGCTTGCTGCAAGAAGGAACCGTAAAGAAATCACCATGAACGAAATGGACGATGCGATTGACCGACTGATCATTGGTACGGAGAAGAAGAGCCGGATCATCAGTGATAAAGAAAAGAAGATTGTCGCTTACCATGAAGCAGGACATACCATTGTCGGGTTTCATCTGGATTTTGCCGACACCATTCATAAAGTTACCGTGATTCCAAGGGGACGCGCTGGAGGTTATGCGATTCCTATTCCTAAGGAAGATCGCAGCTTCTTCACCAAGAATGAGCTGTTGGCTAAAGTAACCGGATTATTAGGCGGGCGTGTGGCCGAGGAGATCATTCTTGGTGAAGCAAGTACAGGAGCCAGCAATGACTTTGTGCAGGCAACCAATATCATTCGCCGCATGATTACGGAGTTTGGCATGAGCGAGAAGCTCGGTCCGGTTAAGCTCGGCAACACCCAAGGGCAAGTCTTCTTGGGCAGAGATATTGGCCATGAGCAGAACTACAGTGATTCCATCGCCTACGAAATTGATAAAGAAATTCATGCCATGATGATGGAACAATATGAGCGGTGTAAGGAATTGTTGACGAAGTACAAGGACCAGTTGGAGCTTGTAGCCACTACCTTAATGGAAGTGGAAACTCTGGACTCTGCGCAGATTAAACAATTGATCGAGAACGGCAAGCTGGATGAGAAACCTGTTTCCGCCACGCCTTCCGGTGGAACTGGATCAGCTGCAGCAGGATCTGGCGCCAAAGACGATGTGAAAGTGAAGATTCAAGTGCAGGATCAGGATAATGAAGCAAACAAGCTGGGGTTTGACAAGGATAAGAAAGCTGATAAAGAAACAGAGATAGAAAAGAAAGACCAAACGCAAGACTCCGAAGGCAAGGAACTTAATGCAACCAAAGAATACAATGATAAAAAAGAAGAGTAAAACGTGCGTTGTTCTCTCCTTATAAACCTTTACCCATGAGAGTATCATTGACAAAAAATCGGCAACACCTAAAGGTGTTGCCGATTTTTTGCTCATTTCCGGAAAAATAATATTAACGATAGGTGATTGATATATCATCTAATATCCTTTTTTCCTCCACCTACTGAAGTTGTAGCTTTCTCCGAATAATTTGTAGCCGCCGCTGCATCTACTAATCCATTTCCATAAGATATCGAATCTCCTAATGATACAGCTGTCTGATTCAAATAATTGCGTACCTGTACATTAGTTAAAGTTGGTTTAGCTTGCAAAACCAATGCTGCTGCTCCTGTGACGTGTGGAGAAGCCATTGATGTTCCACTATAAGAGGCATAACCACCTGAGACTGTACTATCAATTCCGACCCCTGGGGCCATTAATTCTAATTCACGTCCGACACTTGAGAAGCTAGCTCTTTGGTTCTTTTGATCCAAGGCTCCCACGGCAATAACTGACTTATATTTTGCTGGATAACTAATCGTTCCCATTCTGTCATAACCGTTGTTACCCGCAGCCGCGACAAGCAGGATACCAGCATTATATGCATTATTCAAAGCTGTTTCTAATGTTTTAGAACTATTACTTCCACCTAAACTCATATTCACAATATCCATCTGATTAGTGATCGCCCATTCGATCCCCGCAACTAGGTCACTATAGCTTCCACCCCCATATTGGTCCAATACCTTAATTGCATAAAGAAGAGACTGAGGTGCTACACCTAAAACGCCTACTGCATTATTAACGGAAGCTATGGTGCCAGCCACGTGTGTACCGTGCCCGTTATCATCCATATAATTAGTGGTTCCTTGTACAAAAGTTTCACCACCGCTTACTTGAAGATCTTCGTGTGTATAGTCTATTCCGGTATCTATTACACCTACCTTTATCCCAGTCCCGGTAACACCTGTTTGTTGAACCTCTGTAGCTTTAATATGGGAAATTCCCCAAGGTGTGAGTTGGCCAATCGCTTGAACCACTCCAACTTCCTCCACATAAGCAATATTTGGATTCTTTTCTAGGGCGAGAACTGCTTTTTCTGGTAGCTGGGCAGCAACAACAGGCATATACTTAAATTGTCTCTTTACCTCTCCGGCATTTGTTTTAATTAGATTAAGATCAACAGAAGTACTGAAAGCAATAAAATAAGTTTTCATAGATTTATCA
>DASWUO010000250.1:0-5457 GCA_036401615.1 Bacilli bacterium
ATATTGCAATCACCGGAACTGAGACGGTAACATCAAGGAAGAATTATATTGAAGCAACCTTGACCATTCCCAGAGGGCGCGTATACGTTATTCCGGGAATGATCGATGATGGGGTAACGCAAACGACCATCACCCGATCTACACGGATTATGAGCGAGTATATCCCATAAACATCAAGGGAGGAAGTACATGAGTGAAGCTATTAAAACTCTCCTGCTTTTCTATTTTACCTTTATTTTATGGGTACTGCAGATTAATTTGCAGATGGATGCAGAAGCCCATTATAAGCTGAAAGAATCTCTTGAAATTGCTGCTCATGATGCTGCCTTGCAGGATGTTGAAGCAGAGTTGGCAGAGGGAAGGATTGTGTTCAATACAAGCCAAGCTCTGGAATCCTTTAAAGACAGCCTGATTTATTCCCTCAAGCTAACCGATGCAGGTATGGCATTGGAACCGATGACCCAATCGTATTTCCAAGACCCGATCCGAATTGTCTTTGAACATTATATCGATGATGGAAATACGATCTCATATCCTTTTCTTTATGAGAATCCAACGTATAATATACGTGAAGTGATTCGTGGGCCTTCTGTTATATTCATTGTGGAGACTCAAACGCCAAGGCATTTCAGGGGCCAGAAAAAAGAGATCCGTAAGAGAGTGGTTTATGAGTATCCACAGCAGGGTTGAATTACTATATCGGAAACTAAACTATAATGTTCTATTCTAAATCGGAATGAGGTTTAATATGAAAAAGGTTGTACTTTTGATTAGCAGTATTCTTCTACTGCTTTCCGTCCTTCCCGTATCGGTAGGTTGGGCAGTGGGCATTCAATTTAAGGACCTAACAAAAACCCATTGGGCAAAAAAAGCAATCTATGAAATGGCTGCAAAAGGGGCAGTATCCGGGTTTCCAGACGGAACATTTAGACCCGATACTCCGATTACTGCAGATCAATTTATCACCATGATGATAATGGCTCATACCGAAATATATCCCGATGGCAAAAGAGATTGGAAGCTGGATTGGTGGGACGCTCAAAGTCAATATTCACAATCCATTTTAATCAACTTAGGGTTTGATTTTAAACCAAGTAAAAAAGGCTATTGGGCACAAAGTTTTATAAATCAGGCTGTGGGAATGGGTTTCTTAAAGTTGAATGACGGTATGTTTGATGGGGATTATAAGTCATTACTAACGAGAGAAAAATCCGCATTTCTATTGGAAACTTGGTTAAATACCTACGAACCTCGCGAGAGCAATGGATACCTGATGTTAGCCAAAAGTGGAGTTAAGGATATTTATGCCGCTTCTGAGGGTGGTCAATTTTCAATTATGGTTGCCTTAATCAAAGGGGTTATGAGGGGTTATCCCGATGGAACGTTTCGTCCCAACCGCTTGGTTACACGAGCAGAAGCAGTGAAAATGATCCAAAGCTTATCTGATAAAAGTTACAGAAATCCATATCAACCGGATTTAACAGGTGCTTTCCATACTTCGTTGAATTGGATTGATGGTTCTCCGAGAGTTGTTGTTTTTCAAAGACAAGAATTTGTGGATGCGACGGAAGTTCTTGAGAAGGCTGGCAGCCAAACCAAAGGAGTTAGTTTCGGCAATAAAATGGGTCAAGCTTTCTTTGCCAACCAATCCGATCTGGATATTTTCCTTAACCCTAATACGGAAATTTTTGATTATACCATGGACAAGAATACTGGGGAAATGGGAATTTTGATCGGGGAGGGGGATAACAGTTACGAGATGTCGGTTCATTTTAATAAAACCTTTCAATCCACGCACAAAGAAGCTTATGAGGCTTTTAGCAATTTATTGTTTGGAGCTGAAACGGATAATTTCACTGAAAAACTGATTGCCATTGCAAATAAATATGAACAAACTTTCCCCATGAAGATTAAAAGGGAAGAGTATGTAATCCATGGCAGAAGCGTAAGTCTAAGCCCACTACTCGGAACGAAAAGGATTGCAATTTATATCTCAGAGAAAAGATAGCTTAAGGAGACGATAATGGATGAATAGAATAAAAAATAAAGCCATCATGCTGCTTCTGGCATGTATGGTTCTTAGTGTACCCGTTTTTATCAGTAACAATATTATGCCTGCTGCATCAGCAGCTTCCCCTTGTGATGAATATACCGAATTTTCCGGGGACTTGCCGGCTAACACGGCAGTCTACATTCCGCAAGGGAAATTAAATAAAAAAATGTGGGTCGAGAGAGGTTTATTAATATATGGATGTGTCTTTTCCTTCTCTGGAGCTAATGAATTTGAATCTGGTACACAGTCTGATCCTAACTTGCCGGCGTCCTTCGATCCGGATGGAGGGTATTACTCGAAAGACGGGGTAAGGGGCGAATACCGTTATCATGGGTATGATAAATTCGGCAATAAATATATCAATCTGCAGTTTCGAAATGATGCCAATAGTAATAAACAGTTGGTGGATAAACAGTGGATCTATCACCCGTGGGAGGAGCTTCCTAATTCCGTCGAATCCAAGCCTTCTGGTCCAGGAAATATTTATGGAAACCTATCGCCAGAAGCGCCCGATTTTCAAAAATTGGCTTTAAATGTGAGAAGATCCCTAGGGTTTCAGATCAAGAATGGGTTAAAGCTAAATCCGCCATCAATGAATCTTGGGGGTGACCCAAACCCTTTGTCGTTTACTTTGGTTAATCAAGTGCCGGATACGAGAACTCCCGGCCAAGCGACCATGTGGCATAAAAGTGCAAATTCGGGGAAAATTTTTTATCAATCGTTCAGTTTAGATAAGCAAAAATCCAATGAAAAAATCCCAACTCTTGTTGAAGCAGGATACACTATCGATGAAGCGCAACCTATTCATAAAACCGGAAAAGCCAATCAGAAAGTAAAGGCCACAGTTACCGGAACACTAAAAGATGAATTATGGTTGTCTCCTTCAGATAGCTTCAGTCATTTCACACGTAAAGATATAAATTATTGGTTGATCTCAATCGGGAATGAGCCGGCACAGAAGGTGTATAGTGTTAAAAATATGGGAACAGCGAAATTTAATGTGTCGGTTCCTATGAACATGCTGACCGTTGACAACAAATATATAACGGTAGCACGGACAACTGTGTACTACTATAATGGTGACTCTGCTTATGACGAAATCCCCGTCCAGATTAAGTTCGATTCTGTTGTTCCAGGTACAAAGTTTAATGTAAACTCACCCATCGGTTTTGCCCAATATGATGATTTGGTCCCTTCGTTATTGGATTACGAGGATGCCAGTTCGGGGGAATTTGTGAAATATGAACTTAAAATAACACAATCAACCAGCCAATCATTCATTTACAATACCGGCGTTTTAAACGATATGGCAGTAAACGCTGATTTGTTTGGTTTTATACAGTCCAAATTCTTACCCGGAACAGCACCGGCAAGTCCTATAGTAAAAACATTCGTTATTGATCAGAAAGCGACAACGGCAGCAGGGGTAACGAGCTCTTATTCACAAACGGTTGTGGTGACCCAATCCGCTGTCGCTCCTATCTTTATCGATCCAGAACCCGTGATTCCTGATAGGTGGTATGATGTAGTAGCTTTTCCAGCAAGTGATGAAACAATAGGAGCTGCGAGTCGGGCTGTGAGCATAGACGGTATATCAGTCAATAGCGATACGTTTTACAATGGACAATACATATTCGGAATAGGCAAAGATGGATTGCACGAAATTGTTTGCAAGTGGAAGAGTCTCGATGGCAGCGAATATGTCTATTCCAAGTGGGTTGTCATTTATGATACGAAACCAAGGATCCAAATGGACTTGAACGGAATACCGAAAGAAAACCGCAAGATGACAGCGGCTAATACTTCTCTCTCAGCTAATGATCCATTTGTAACGGATGTCTATCCTCTAAATTATACGTTTGAATTTGTAACTATTGAAGGGGATGGATCAAGTCTAAAGAAACGTACTAATACCACCATGTTAAAAGAGTTTATGTACAAAAAGCCTGGAATATATGCCTTAAAGATGTCGGCGACAAATTCACTGGGCAGGGTTTCCAATGAACTGATCACTCAGTTTGAGATATTTAAGGATGAACCTCCGGCTATCATTTTGCATCCATTTGACGCCCAAGTGGCCAGAGGAGGCAAAGTGCGTATGAATTATGATGTTATCAGCACCGATGGTGATCAGATTGCCTCAAAATATTTGAAGGTTTATTATGATTCGAATAATGACGGTTCATACGATCAATTGCTTCAAACTTATACAGGGGCTTTAACGGAATATACTACTCCCTCAGGAAAATTAGGAAAGTTCAAATTGGAATCCTATGCCATCGAATCAACTTTACAAGACACTTTGACAGAGTTATTGGACGGGTCAGAGAATAAATTTAAGTCAGCTGAGAATTATTTTGAAGTGGAGAATATTCAACCGAGCAGCGACTTATATGTCGATTACCCGATAGTTAAACCTTTAGTAGATGTGTATTTCATGTTGGATGCCGCACTGGATCCAACAAAAGCCAACTATTTGTTAGGGAATAAAATAACCAATACAAATAAATTGATTAATGTAAACACTTTGCCTATTGTAGAAAATTGGGATATGCATACTTATACTTATTCCCAAGGAGCAAGTACATCCATTTACAGCAACACAAGTTATCCGCCAAATTCAACTTATTATTCAAGCGGGGGGTATTCAGGAACTTTAAGCCTATCCAGTGTCGGAAATAGTCCTACAAGCGTGGATAATGGCCAATTTGTAAATACGACTTCGAGTCAATCTTTTACGTATACATGGGGGCCCAATATTATTACTACTACAAACGCAGGTGTTTGTGCACCAGGATATGTGTGTAATTCATCAGCTTCCCCGGCTAGTTGGTCAATTAATCAAGACGGTTATTCCGGATCTATTCCCAAAACGGGAGGATATTCGACAGCTACCTATAAATGTGGAACTGGAAATCTGTATAACTGCACTCCATGGTACGCCACTTATGCAGGAACTTTAAATAAAACGGTTCAAGTTTGGCAGCCCAATTGGGTTACGACTAACCATTACACTGGTTACTACAGCGGAACCATTTTTCAGAACGTCAGGCAGTCCTATATAAACACTTTTTTTAGGACCATTTCAGACAAGTACATCGTTTATTTCGCAGACAACGCCATCTCACAATTGCCTGATTTGCAAAATGTAGTGAACAACAACACCGGTAAACTAATTCTAATTGGTCAAAATGCCATCAAGACACAAATCGCACATGATTTTTTTATATTGAACAATAAAACAGCAGACCTCCTTGTGGATGATGTGATTAATTACATAGTTCAGTCGAATCCACCAATAGAGCAAGTTATCTCATTAGTTGGAGAATCAGTAGTTACACTGACCGCAGAAGTTGACTTTGATAACGATCCGATGAACAGCAATCAGATGATAGTTTATCAGG
>DASWUO010000251.1:0-4805 GCA_036401615.1 Bacilli bacterium
CCGAATCCGGTTGTTTAATCCAACGTTCTTTAATAAGTGGACCTTGTTTGAGTGGCTTAACAAATCTATCAAAACCAAACGTTATATCCCCGTCACCCGTAAACTTGTTAAGCTTAGCAACCTCCAACTCCTGATGAAGCGGTTCCCTGTTCTGTACCTTAAACCCCTGCATGGCAAGGCGGGCAGCGGGATTATGCGGATCAAGAAGAATCCGCCGGGGAGCAAAGGATACCAGTTAACCGTTCAGGAGAACAAGAACACGCAGACCTTTACCTATACCAGCTCCGCCAAGCTCTGGGCCAAGGTGAATGCTTTCATCGGATCGGAAGAATATATTGTCCAGCAAGGCATTCATTTAGCCAGCAACCACAAGCGTCCCTTCGATCTTCGTGTTCTTGTACAGAAGAATAAGAAAGGCAAGTGGACTCTTACCGGAATAGGGGCCAGGGTAGCCGGGATATTAAACATCACGACTCATGTCCCGCGGGGGGGCTCCATAGAGGATCCGGAGAAGCTGCTGGTGGCCGCATTCGGTGACAGAAAAGCCAAGGGAATTCTGGCAGCGGCTAAGAGAGCCGCACTGCGCATCACCCGGCAGATTGAACGCGGTTCAGGCCAAACGCTTGGCGAAATGTCAATCGATCTGGGCGTGGATACCGCAGGGCAATTGTGGTTTTTCGAAGCCAATGCCAAGCCGATGAAATTCGATGAGCCCCACATCCGCAGTAAATCCTTGGAGCACCTCATCCAATATTGCATTTATTTATCCAAACCAAGGCACCCGGAAAAAAAGTAAATTAATTATAGAAAAGGGTGGTCTTCTTTGCCTCAACCTATTCTAGGCATCCTGACTTTATATTTAAATCATCAGCGAATGGAAGAACGGTCCTACTTCCGCAAATTAATTATCGCCGGCCGAAAGCTTGGCCTTGAGGTCTTTGTGTTCACGCCGGAGGACGTCCAAGCTGAAAAGAAACGGATTCTAGCCCACTGTTACGACACGGCGAAGCAGCGATGGGTCAGAAAGTGGACCGCCTTCCCTGCCTTAATCTTTGACCGGTGCCGGTTTCAAGCCACTCCGCGATTTAAACAATTGAAGCTATTCCGGGCAAAATATAAAAACTTAACCTACCTCAACCGCACTTTAGCCAACAAGTGGATTATTCATCAAGTATTATCCAAGAATTCGGTCATTAAGCCTTTTCTTCCTGAATCCTGGATATTTTCAAATCCTGAAGAACTGTTTACGGCCATGCAGAGAAGAAAAGTATGGTTTTTGAAGCCCATTAACGGTACGGGCGGCAGAGGCATTCTGCGGATCGAGCGATCCAAGGAAGGGATGTTTCTAATGCAGGGCAGGGATGAGCAGCGAAGAATTATTAATCCTGTTCGATTAACGAAATCCCAGCTGGTTGTTAAACTTGCTCCGTGGAATATGAAAGGGCGTTATCTGCTGCAGCAAGGAATCGACCTGAAGCTGGCTAATGGGCGGGTGCATGACTACCGGCTGCTGATTCAAAGGAACGGCAGCGGCGAATGGGAGGTCACCGGCTGTGCAGGGCGAATAGGTCCGGACCACAGCATCACCTCAAATCTGCATGGCGGTGGAAGGGCAATTTCTATGTCCCGTCTGTTAAAGGCCCATTTCTCCTCTGCGGAGAAGATCGAATCGATCAAGAAAAGCGCCTATAAGTTAGCTTATGACGTAGTGAAGGAGCTGGAAGAGCATTACGGCAGGTTATGCGAGTTAGCTCTCGATATTGCCATTGATCGTGCCGGTGATGTTTGGTTATTGGAGGTCAATCCCAAGCCGTCAAGAGAAGTGTTCTCGCAAATCAATGAACCTGGAGTTTATCAGAAGGCCATATCAAGACCCCTGGAGTATGCCCTGTGGCTATACAAGAAAAGACAAAAGGAAGAGCATTGACCGCTCTTCCTTTTGTATGCTCTTGATATATCCCTGCGTTTTACTTCAGAACAGCAGGTTCCTTAATAACACCGCAAGCGACTCGACTGCCTGAATTGCCGGCAGGATTGGTCAGTTGGTCATCCTCGCTTTCATGAATGACCAAGGCAACTCCCCCAGGTTTAATCAAGGAATTCGGCTTGCCCATTTCTAAAGTTACATTCGATGTAATCATCTCGGTGTTCACTTTCCCGTCCTTGCCTACCACTAAATTCGGCAAGTCTCCCGCATGGGGCCCTTGAGGGTTCACGAGCCCGTGCTCTTTAAGTTTGGGATTGAAATGTTCACCCGATGATTTGAAATCCGGCGCATCACATATCCCTTTCTCGTGAAAATGAATCCCGTGCTTTCCGGGGGTTAGTCCCGACGCTTTAACGGCCACCTTCACCCCACCTGCTGCTTGCATTAACGTGGCTGTGCCAATTTTTTCTCCTTTGGTATTTAGAAGATCAACACTCGCGGTGTTAACGGGACCGGACGAATCGACCCTGCCTAAAGTCTCTTTAATGCCGCCGCAGCCGCTGATTGTCAGCGCACAAGCAAGGACAACATAAATGAACAAATGAACTTTTTTCATAAAACGGGCCTCCTCAAATATCGAATTGGAATACTCTCCCTATTTATGATTTACATATCTTGACCTACTCAAACGTGATATAATAAATTGATTTGAACAAACGTGCGATTGCAGAAAAAAAGGATGAAAATCATTGATCACTATATATGATGTCGCGAAGAAAGCAAACGTCTCGGCCATGACCGTTTCCAGGGTTATCAATAACACAGGAAGAATCAGCGAACCTACCCGGAACCGGGTTAAGAAGGTTATGCTCGAGATGAATTATGTACAGAACTCACTGGCTCGTGGGCTTGTTCTGCAGGAAACCAAGATTCTCTCCCTGCTTATTGCCGACATCACGAATCCGTTTTACACCACCATTGCCCGCGGAGCTGAGGATACGGCCAAGCAGTTAGGATATAAACTGCTCTTCGGAAACAGTGATGAGGATTATGCAAAAGAGAAGGATTATGTAGAAATGATTCTTTCCACGAGGGTGGATGGGGTCTTATTTGCACCTGCCGGAGACCATTCTCAAGAACATTTGGAGTTGCTGGCCAAATACAAAGTCCCTTTTGTCATTCTAGATAGGGAGGTCCCTGAAATTCAGTCAGATATGGTGCTTGGAGACAGCAAGGACGGGGCAAGGAAACTAATTGAATATTTAATCCAATTGGGTCACCGGCGTATCGCCATGATCAACGGTTCCCTTGATGTTTCAACAGCAAGATATCGTTACGCCGGGTATGAAGAAGCTTTGATGTTGAACCAGATTAAGATGGATCCCGATCTGGTGTTCATCTGTGATTACAAAGCTTTGGAAAATGATACATCTGTTGAAAAATTACTTTCCCTGTCGGATCGTCCCACTGCTATTTTTGCTGCAAATAATATGATAGCCATAGGGGCCGTCCGTTCCTTGCGCAATCGAGGTTTACGGGTACCGGAAGACATTTCCGTTGTTTGTTTCGATGATTTAGGAATCCATTCCGTATTGGATCCCTTCTTTACCGTTGCCGCTCAACCTGCCTATCAATTGGGCTCCATAGGGATTGAACTTCTGATTAAACGCATTCAAGGTGGAGGCGACGCGGATTGGAAGAAAGTAACCCTGCCTTCTGAACTCATCATCCGCAGGTCTTCGATGTGATGCATTCATAGTAATGTATCCAACGTACAAAATACTTCTATAAGGTCATAATTAGACCTATTGCATTAAATTAGCGTTGCAGTAACGATATAAGCTTCCTTTTGGATCTTATAGTTATTAAGTCCCCGTAGAAAAAGAGATTATTTAGCAGTAAGTTCCGTTTTGGCCCTTATTCCACTAATTAATCTCTTTCCGTATGCCATAAGGTTTTTTTAGAGCCTTATATCCATACCCCTACTTCATCTGCTGCAGCAACTGGATCCGGTAAGCTTCGCTTTCAAGAGATTGAATCTCTTTAAACTCTTCTGCCGTTAAGGCTCTAGGTTCACCTACAGCTTTGGCAATCAGGTAGATTTTGGCGCTTTCTTCCATCACTTCGGTGCGGTAGTAGGCTTCGCGTAAATTTTTCCCCGTAGTCACCAATCCATGGTTGCCCAGCAGAATAGAGTTAAACTCCACGGCTTTTTCCGCCACAGCATCGGCCAGCACATTCGTTGTCGGTACAAGATAAGGAATATACGTGATTTCACCCACCAGCGCAGCTTGGTCCGGGAAGAGCATCGGCAGCTTATCCGTAACCGTAGTTAAGGCAATACAATAGGCCGGGTGCGTATGTACAATTCCTTGAACGGCGCTGTTTACACGATAACAGTATAAATGCATCAATACTTCGGAAGATGGACGAAAAGGCGTCTTGGCCACTTCTCCTGTCTCAATATTGACTTTAACCCACTGGTCCGGCTCAATGTCCTCCAAAGCAAACCCGCTCGGCGATAAGTACATATCCCCCTCAAATCTGGCGCTGATGTTCCCGCCGGGTCCTACGACCAACCCCTTGGCAACCGTTTTTCTGGCATATTTCGTTAGTTCATTTCGTGTAGCCTGCTCGGACATGTCCGCCCACTTCCTTCTTCAGTTAGAATTTGATGATGTGCCCTGCTTTAATGACGTGGTGCACAAACACGCACGAACTCCCCATAAGCTTCCTGCCAAACATCTTCTTCCTTGGGGCTGTAAACCTCGGGAGGAAAAGAATCTATTACCACTTGTCTAATCTGGGTGACATCCCGGACTTCCCCATGCGCCATAGCTTGCATCATGATATTCCCGATAGCAGTTGCCTCCGTGGG
>DASWUO010000252.1:0-2333 GCA_036401615.1 Bacilli bacterium
ACGCCCAATTGTTCTGCTGCACACCTGGAACTGCTTCAATAGAAGTGGCAGCAATCATAAAAAACAAACAAGGAATCCATGCTGTAGGATTGGTCATCTGTACCTTCCAGAACGTAACCCCGACCGACACCGCCACCAAGATGGCCGGAACGATCAAGTAGGATGCCCAACCTTCCCCTTCATTGAAATTAAGATACGGCAAATACACCAAATCAAATAATACAATAACGATGATGATCACTTGGGTGACTAACCATAAATACTTCCGCCGAAAAATACTCAAAGCGATATAATTTATCATCAAGTACGCAAAGAAACCCATCTGGCTCAAGACACTGAACATCAACCCCCCCATCACCATAGTTGTAAAGCTAAACCCCATCCCCTTATACCCCATAAATCCAAACTCATGATCCGAAATTTGCAGAATAAGGCCTATGGCCAACGCAGACAGCGCGCCAACCACCAAAGTAGTCCAGAACAAAAAAATCAACTTATTTAAGCGCAATGCCATATCCCCCTAAACGTCATGTATTTAGATTATTGTACCAACCCCCACTATAAAAAGCCAACACCTCTCCCAACATAAATTAGGCAAAAAATCGCATAATAATCAAAACGGAAGTTTTTTGTCTCACCAAGTTTGTTCAATAAGAGAGGAGTCACGAATGATCCATGAAAAAATTTAACCCCGCCACCATTCTATGGGTGCTCATGCTGTTATTGTTGTCTTCCTGCGGATCGGATGCTGCGGGCCAGAACAATACACTCAGCTACGAGGAAACCAAGTCCATGGTTGTAGATATTCTCAAGTCGGAAGACGGACAGAAGGCCATTAGCGAAGCTTATGCCGGAGGGCATGGCCAAAGCGGGGGAGGCGCGAAAATGAAGATGCTTTCCTCACCGGAAGGGCAACAAATCCAAATTGCCGTCAAAGATATTTTAACCGATCCAAGTTACCCGCAATACCTGGAGCATATGATGACGGACCCGCGATTTGCCGGGGAGTTTGCTAAAGCGGTCCAGAAAGAAAATAAACAAATCCACAAGGATTTGCTTAAAGATCCGGAATACCAAACCCTGATGATGGACATGATGAAAAATTCAGAAATGAAGAAGATGATTACCGAGGTAATGAAAGGTCCGGAATATCGGCAGCAGGCCATGACCCTTGTTCAGGAATCGTTGGAAAATCCCTTGTTTCGCTTGGAGTTAATTGATTTAATGAAGAAGGCTTTAGAAGAAGAAGCCAAGCCTAAGAAAGAGCAGAAAGATGAACCTTAAACCTTGGGTCTCCCTAACTCTCCATGAGAAAAGGAATAAACCCCCGGTTCACTCCTCAATTTTGGCTATAATAGAAGTTTTTCTTATAATCCGCTCGGCCATATTCAAATAAATTTGACCTGTATCGCTCTCTGCCTTGTAGATGGAGGGAGCATAATGTTCTTCAGAGGGGGAGTTGTCGGGTGCGCCCAAAGGAATTTGAGCTAAGAGTTCAGTCTGCATTTCCTCTGCCAGCTTCGCTCCGCCGCCGCGACCGAAAATGTAATCCTTATTTCCGCTTTCGGTGACATAATAGGCCATATTCTCGACCACCCCCAGAATCTCATGGTTCGTATGCTTCGCCATGGCGCCAGCGCGGGCGGCCACAAAGGCCGCCGTTGCATGCGGTGTGGTCACTAAAATTTCCTTGCTTTGCGGGATCATTTGATGAACGTCTAATGCGACATCCCCTGTTCCCGGAGGAAGATCCAACAGAACGTAGTCCAAGTCGCCCCACGACACTTCATTAAAGAAATTTCGCAACATCTTGCCCAGCATAGGTCCCCGCCAGATCACAGGAGCATTTTCTTCCACGAAGAACCCCATAGAGATCACTTTCACACCGTGGCTTTCAATGGGATTAATGAGGTTGTCATCCATTTCCGGCCGTTCTTCGATCCCCATCATATCCGGAACACTGAACCCGTAGATATCTGCGTCAATGAGGCCAACCTTCTTCCCTTTGCGGGCAAGAGCTACAGCCAAATTCACAGTTACCGTGGATTTCCCGACGCCGCCTTTTCCGCTGGCTACCGCTATAAAGGTAACCGCCGATGCCGGCTCCAACAGTTTAGGGAACCCGGCAGCTTTCATCTGGTTTTGCGTGACTTTCTGCATCTCATCTAAATGGGAGGTGTCTGCTTGGGTTTCTGCCCCTTGATGAGCCTCGCCTCCCAACTGTAACTTCTTATATAATTCGGTTTTTTCATAGTCTGAAATCTGTCGCGCCCGAATATGTACATCGTTAACGCCAAGTGTTGTAACAACCTTTGTGATCTCCTCTTGCAGCC
>DASWUO010000253.1:0-2507 GCA_036401615.1 Bacilli bacterium
CTCCCCCCGATACGTCCCGAGTATCGGCGCAGAAGGGCCAGCCTTCTTGGTGCCAACCTTAATCAGGTTGAACAGAAGGTCACGCTCTTCCCACACCGCCTTCGGTGTCGGCGGCATCAACGTATGAGCCGCACCGATAACACGTCTCATAAACTCCTCCGGCCTTGGCCCAAAGGCCAAATCCACCCTCCGGCTGGTGCCGAACAAGTTCGTGACCACCGGAAACCCGCTGCCCTTGACATTCGTAAACAACAAAGCCGGGCCTTCTTGATCAATCACCCTGCGGTGAATTTCGGCCAACTCCAAATAGGGATCCACAGAAGCGGAAATTTCCACGATTTCTTGTTCTTTGTGCAGCACCTTCAGAAAGGAGCGGAGATTATCATGAACCATGGTTCGCCTACTTTCGTCACTTTCAATCTGTTAATTTCGGTAAAGCTCCCAAACACGGATGCTGCTATAACACAAAACGCCGAATAAACCGGCAATGATAACCGTATGAAGCATACTTGCAAAGATGTAGGCATCCGCCCCCTTGCTGAAGACAACCAATGCACCGCTCGCAACTTGGGCAATAACGAAAATCAACACGGCAAGAGCACTTCTGCGAAGCTCAGGAATCATAGAATAAGACCGATACACCACGCAGGTCATTCTAATAATGAGACACAGCAGCACAAAAGCGGCGACCCTGTGGCCAAAGGCAATTCCTGCAATTCCGCTGAGAGAAGGAATCACTTCTCCATTACATAACGGCCACCCGATACATCCCCCTCCGGATTCAGTATGGCGTACAAACGCACCTATATAAACAACAAAATAAGTAAAGGCTGTAACAAACCAAACATACTGCCGAAAAGCTTTAGAAATCTTCGGTAATCCACCCGTTTCTGCTGTGCCTTGGGTGGCCTCTCCCTCAAATACAGCAATAGCGAGAAGCAGCGTAGAGGAGAAAGCCAACAGCGAGAACCCGAAATGCAGCGCCATAACTGCGGAAGACTGATCCCAAATGACAGCCATCGCTCCCAGAACAGCTTGCAGGACAGTAAAGAACAAGGCCCCTCCTGCATATAAACGGGCTTTGTTTCCCTTGGCATATCTTCTCCATACCCATATAGCTGTAAACAAAACAAGCAGCCCCACGATCCCGGTAATCGCCCTGTGACTGTATTCTATAAAAGATTCAAGCGTATAGGCCGGTATAAACTTGCCGTTGCATAAAGGCCAGTCATTGCCACAGCCTGCTCCTGATTCGGTTTTAGTAACGAGCGCCCCGGCGAGCAGCACAAAAAACATCCCGGCGGACGTTAAAACGGACATCCATTTCAATCCATTACGCATAAAAAGACACCCACTTCTATATAAAAGAGTACTAAACCAGCGGCATCATTTCTCCTTCTTGCCATCCAAGCTTCATTATATCGATAATCCCCGTCTATTGCCATGGCAAATTCGTTACAACTTCTGCTCTTGGGCAAACAGGAAAAAACACCCTTCAGGCAAAGGGTGCCGGCACTGCTTGAATTGCATAATATTTGTGTTATCTCCCTATTGCGGACTCGCGGCTACTTGGCCAAAGCCTTGCTGACTTCAATCACACGGTCCAGAAACAATTCGACCTCAGCTTGGGTTTTTCGCAGTTTACTTACAAACCGGAGAATTTCCCGGCCTGCCGTAAAGGCAATAAAGCTTGGAATACCTAACACATTATACTTTTCGCATACATCCATAAGCTCATCGCGGTCTACTTCAACAAAGTGAATTTGCTCTGCGTATTTAAGCAGAATCTGCGGCAAGAATACATCCAAGTAGTGGCAATCCTTGCACCATGTTGTTTTAAACAAAGCCACAGTCGGCTTCTGGCCTGTAATAGCCTCATTGAATGCCTGTTCCTCTTGCACCTGTTCCATAACCGTGTCACCCCTTCTTCGCTCCAAAATTAATCCCTGGTAATTGTTACAGATTTCGTGGCCCCATCCCAATGCACCTCAGCACCCAAATGTTTGGCTATAAAGGCTAAAGGAACAAAGGATCGGCCATAATAAATCTCAGCCGGATGGTTTAAAATATGCTCATATCCATTAACTAAAGCTTCCTTGCTGCCTATGGTAAAGACAAGGTAATTGCCGGTAAAATCATCCGCAATGGTCACTTGTTGTTTCTTTGCGTCCCATAAAACTTCGGCGTCGAATTGCTCGGATATGAAGGCAGCAGGAACCATGGTTGTTTTATTCTTAATATAAGGCCGTTGGTATCCGGTATCATACCCGTCACTTAGTGAATTTTCGTTCAAGATTAAGGAGATATTCTTTCTTGTAAGATGCAGATCATTCATCAGCACATCATACAATAAAGAGTCCTTCTTAACGGAATTGATAAAAT
Source organism: Bacilli bacterium (assembly GCA_036401615.1). Lineage (GTDB taxonomy): Bacteria > Bacillota > Bacilli > Paenibacillales > DASWUO01 > DASWUO01. The sequence goes on from DASWUO010000253.1 coordinate 2,383, forward strand.
GCATGCTGCGGTCTGTTCCAAATTTAAATACTTTCCCTTTGGTATCCACAGCATTAATGACGACCGGTTTATTGATGTTCCATACCTCACTGGAAGCTAGAATCTTAATTCCCAGAAGCCCTTCA
>DASWUO010000254.1:0-8527 GCA_036401615.1 Bacilli bacterium
ATCAGTAAGAACCGTTGAATATTTTGATGGATTTGTTCAACCTGCTGATTGGCTAGCGTAATATGCCTTGAGATGCGGTCCATCGCAAAAGGATGGACAGTATTCATAAGGGTCTGCAGGTTCTTGACAATTAATTGAAGAGTGCCTTTTACAACAGTAAGGGGATTCAAGATTAAATTTGCCAATCCAGCCCCCATCTCTCCGATTAATTTACGTTTTTCATTCTCCACTTTCATATTATATTCTTGGTGCAGTGAGGTGCAATCACAAAGCATAAGTGTTATCGCAGGGAATTTTTCATCATTGACAGATTGAGAATGGGGATAAAGATAGATTAAAAAGGATCTGTTGTGTTCTTGTATCACTTCTGTCAGGAGGACTCCTGTGATAGCCACTTGCTGTTCCATGCACTGGGTTGCAGCTAGAAATAAATTCGTATCCCGCGGAAGATAAGCTCCATCAGCAATACTGTAGAATTTCCGGAAGGCTGCACTCGGCTGAATGACTCTCATCTGATTATCTATTGTGGTTATTCCTATATCTATAGCTGAATTATCATAAATATAATGACTTGCTTTACTATGAATAGACCCCATATTTTCTCCTTAATTTTTGAATAAATAAATCTGCACTATTTTCCCGAAAACATGATAAATATTGCTATATTAATAATATAATACATTAAATAAATAAGCGATATGCAGAATTATAAAATGTCAATTCTTCTTGCATGAAATTGATTTGAAAAATATACAAAATACAGGTAAACTATTGTTAACTTCCTATTTAAATATTAGGTTAACAATGAATGAGGGCAAGATGGTAAACAAAGGGATATTCATAACGGGCACGGATACCGGAGTAGGCAAGACGCAGGTTGCTTCGGGGTTGGCTTTGGCTGTGCAGCGAAGGTTGGAATCAAGCAACCCAATCCTGCATAACGGGGTTCAGCTATGGAAGCCGGTGCAAACCGGGGTTCGTTTAGGTGATCCGGCGGCAGACAGCTATAGATTATGGCGGGGCAGCGGATGCCATCAGGCGGAAGAAGAGATAGCCACAATTACGTTGCCTGATGCTGTAGCTCCTTGGATGGCGGCCCAGCGTGCTGGAACCGAAATCGATTATGAAGCGCTGGTGGACGAGGGACGAAGCAGAATTAACCAAGCGGGTTATTTAATTATTGAAGGAGCTGGCGGGTTGGCGGTACCCTTGACCGGGAATACACTCATTGGTCATTTGGCGCTGCAGTTGGATTTGCCGGTTGTACTTATTGCACGAACCGGATTAGGGACGGTCAATCATACGCTGTTGTCGCTTTCTTTTGCAAAAATGCTTGGAGTTCGGGTCGCGGGTGTTATTCTAAATGGCTATCAGGATAGTACAGATCTTTCTCTGCATGAAAATGTGATGATGATCGAACAATTTGGCGGGGTGCCTGTACTCGGCAAGCTGCCGTGGTTTCCTTGTGGTGTGAAAGAGCCGGCAGAATGGCTTGAGTGGCGCAGGCAATGGGTTAACCTCATCGAAGAGCATATTGATCTTGGGAAATTAATAACTACATAATGGAGGATGGCCAAATGATAGGTGTACAAGTAAGCTGGGAGCAATTGGCGGATAAAGCTTTACGGGGTGAGCTGCTGACGGTGGAGGAAGGGCTCTCTGTCCTGGAGGCGGATGACGATGAGCTGCTGGCGATTATGCACGCGGCTTTTAAGGTAAGAAAGCACTATTACGGGAAGAAAGTAAAGTTGAACCTGATCATCAATGCCAAAAGCGGGCTGTGCCCCGAGGACTGCGGCTACTGCTCGCAATCGATCATCTCGAAAGCGCCTATAAGCAAATATCCTTTGTTGGAGCGGGAAGTTCTTGTGGATGGAGCGCGCAAAGCGATGGAAATGAAAGTAGGCACCTATTGTATCGTAGCCAGCGGCCGTGGACCAACCAATAATGAATTAAACGAGGTCATTGCGGCGGTTGAGGAAATCAAGTCTTCCATGCCCATGAAAATATGCGCGTGCTTGGGCATCCTCTCCCAGGATCAGGCGAACCGGCTTAAGCAAGCAGGGGTAGACCGTTATAACCATAATTTGAATACGAGTGCTGCTAATTTCGGCAATATTACAACGACTCATACTTACGACGATCGGGTGGATACCGTCGAGAAAGCTAAGGCATCCGGCATGTCGCCCTGCTCCGGCTGTATTATTGGCATGGGTGAAACCAACAGGGAAATTGTTGAAATTGGCTATGCGCTCCGTGAATTGGATGCGGACTCGATTCCCGTGAATTTCCTTAATTCCATTAAGGGAACTCCGCTGGAGAATAATAAAGAGCTTGACCCGCGAAAGTGTTTGAAGGCTTTGGCTTTATTCCGTTTCATCTGCCCTACGAAGGAGATCCGCATTTCAGGCGGGCGTGAAGTCAATTTACGATCCTTGCAGGCCTTGGGATTATATGCGGCAAACTCCGTGTTTGTGGGGGATTATTTAACAACCGAGGGACAGCAAGCTTCCGAGGATCATAAGATGATTGAGGATCTGGGCTTTGAGATCGAGCTCTGTGCGCTCTGATGAACCGCATAGACGGCCGTTTGCAGTGGATGAAGGATGAGTTGGATCTGTTAAAGCGGCAGTCCCAACAAAGGTTGTTAACTCCGGCGGTTATTCTCGCGGAGGGTTGGGTGGTTAGAGGCGGCCGCAGGATGCTGAATTTGGCATCGAACAATTATCTCGGCCTGTTCCAACCTCTAGATGCTGCACTCTTAGAGGAATTCATTCAGCAAGCCGCCGTGTTTGACAGTGAGGTTAAACTGGGTTCAACAGCATCGCGGTTAATCAACGGAAATGACCCGATTTATGGCCAATTTGAGCAAAAGTTCGCTGAATATAAAGGAACCGGAAGCTGTCTCGTTTTTAGTAACGGATACATGGCGAACACGGGAATTATCAGTTCCTTGGTTGGACGCAATGATCTTGTTTTCAGCGACCGGTTAAATCATGCGAGTATTGTGGACGGCATTACTTTAAGCAGAGCGGAAAACATTCGATATCGCCACAGGGATATGAACCATCTGGAGACTTTGCTGAGTAAAGCCGATCCTCTTAAGAAGAAACTGATTGTCACGGATACGATATTCAGCATGGACGGAAGTATAGCTCCTCTGCAGTCGATAGTAGAACTCAAGAACAAATACGGAGCACTGCTTATGGTGGACGAAGCACATAGCGGCGGAGTTTATGGGGAGCAGGGCCAAGGATTAGCCCATTCCGTGGGATTAATGCAGGAAATAGATGTTCATATGGGGACCTTCAGCAAGGCTTACGGTTGTTATGGGGCTTATGCAGCCGGAGATTCGCTTGTGATAGAATACTTGATCAATAAAGCGCGAAGCTTTATTTATACAACCTCGCTTCCTCCTGTCGTCATTCAGGCTGTTTGGCACAATTGGACAAAAGTGCGGGAGGGGCATTGGCGCCGGAGAGTTCTTCAGGAGCGGGTTGTTTTACTCCGCGAAGGGTTAAAGCGATCCGGATTTAATGTAGGAGAAAGTGAATCACAGATTGTTCCGCTTATTATAGGTGATAATGACCGAACCGTATTATTCAGCGACTACTTGCAGCAGCATGGGGTTGCCGCTGTAGCCGTTCGTCCGCCGACCGTTCCTGAGGGTGAGGCAAGGGTTCGATTTACACTGATGGCTACACATCGGGTGGAAGATCTGGCATGGGCTCTTGACCTTATTGAACGAGCAGGAAAGAAATTTGCTATTATCTAAAATCGGGGGATGCCAATTGAAACAACCGATATTGTGGATTCATGGTTGGGGTATGCCACGTGATGTGTGGCGGCATTCATGGGCCAAACAACCTCACATGCAAGGACTCGAGCATTATGGCAGCTTCTTTGCTGAATATGAGCATCATTATGTGAACTTTGCGGATTGTAATGGTGTTGAGGATTTTCGCAAGGCTATTCTTCGGGAGTTTCATAGAAATTTATCGGGTAATTGGATCGTGGTTGGATGGTCGATGGGCGGCATGTTGGCTTTAGAGCTGTTGTTGGATCAGGAAAGCAGGAAAAGGCACAACCTGAATATAGAGAGCACTGTTATAGTAGCGGGTACATTGCGTTTTGTATCAGAGGATCGCCATCTTGGATGGCCCCTTCGGGTGTTGGAGAGGATGAAATCCAGGCTGTTAATTGCACCACAAGAGACTCTGCTTGATTTTAAAAAACTGGTGTTTGGTTCAGATATAAACTCAATTCATAGTGAGAATTATAAAGAAGAATTTACTCCGGCTGGTTTAATGGCAGGGTTGAATTACCTGATAGAAACGGATTTAAGGGAGCCTTGGGAGCAATATCTTACAGCGAGAGCATTAGCAGCAGAAACTAATTTAATTTCCCCCCAACTATTTTGGATTCATGGAAGTCATGATTTAGTCTGCCCGATCCATGCTGTACCTGATTTATCCTTTAAGCATACGGCCATAATAGAGAGTGCCGGGCATATACCCTTCATTACTGAACCTATACATTTCTACGAACTTCTAAGGGGATTTCTTCATGTGCGCCAATACAAACAGAGAACAGTCATTGTTGAATAAAGAACTTGTACGCAGGCATTTCAACCGCCATGCTTACGAATATGATGAGTTTGCCAAGGTACAGCTGGATATGGGAAATCGGCTGTTGGAGATGGTGGAGCAATACAATAAAACATTAGATGGCAGAGGCTTTACTAATATTTTGGAGATAGGCTGCGGAACGGGGAATGTCACTTTACAGCTGTTGGAGCAATACCCGCAGGCGCAGTATACAGCCTTTGATATTGCAGCTTCCATGATTGAGCATACCAAAGATAACTTGGGCGACAAAGCGGAACGGGTTCATTTTATTGCGTCCGATGCCGAAGAGTTGGGCTTTCCCAAACCTTCGGATTCCGGGAACGGTACCCAATATGAAGAGGTATTTAATGAACAATTCGACCTAATTATCTCCAATGCAACGTTCCAATGGTTTAACTATCCCTTGCTTACTGTGCGTCGATATCTGGAACAGCTCTCTCCACGCGGATTGTTCTTGTTCTCCACCTTCGCTCCGCGAACTTTCTACGAGCTGCATGAATCCTTTAGCGAGGCCCATATCCTGCTTGGATTAGAGCAAACTAAACACGGCCAATCCTTTCTAAGTGAGGAGCGGTGGCGGGATATCTTCGGAGAACCCTTGGACGGGACCTTTGTATGGCAAGAGGAATCCAGAGTGGAGAAGTATAAAAGTGTAAGGGAATTTATGCATAGCATCAAACGAATTGGTGCAGGCAACGCCATAGATATTAAACGCGGGAGCGGGGAGTTTACTGGAAGAAGGCTTTTGTCAGCCATGGAGCAATCTTACAGGAAGAACCACTCCATACCGGATGGCGTCCGCGCTACTTATCAGCTTGGATTTGGTATATATTTTGAAAATAAGAATCCAAAATTGTAGGGTCTTTGGCTTAGGGTGTTCGAGTGTAATGGGGAGCGGAGGATTAACAAGCGAGATGGAGTTAGAAAGCAAAGATGTCGACCTTTTTGGTTCCTCAAAGGTCTATTTGCTTTTTTTCTTTTTTAAAAAATTAGCAGTTGCTTCATCTTAATTTGTGCGGTTTGGGCTTTAGAAATTGTTCGCCTTGTAATCTGGCTAATGCGGCAACCTCTTCTTTGGTAGCGCATTTTTCCACTTTCTCATTAATGGTATTAAGAAGAACGAGGATATCTTCATTCTGATTATACTCAATTATTCCTAAACGTGAATCAATGTTATCAAGGCGTACATCCATGCCATCCAGACGTGAATCAATGTTATCAAGGCGTACATCCATGCCATCCAAACGTGAATCAATGCTATCAAGGCGCACATCCATGCCATCCAAACGTGAATCAATGCCATCCAAGCGCCCATCAATGCCATCCAAACGTTCATTAACGGGTTGCAGCTCCTCCTTAATGATCAGACGAATAGATTGAAGCAATTCGATATTTTCCATGTTAATCACCTCCGATTGATTAGTTTAATTATATCATTTGGAATCATGGCCTGTCTTGGTTTTCTTTCGTTTACAACACTTTACAAATGGTTTATTCACAGTATGGACGGGTTCTGTTATACTCTTTTGAGAGAGCAAATTAAGATAGTTTTATAGATGGCCGGAGGTTATACATACATATGACACAATTGAAATCGATGCAATTTTTAGTAGCCCCGGATTCTTTCAAGGGCAGTTTGTCCGCTCTGGAAGCGGGTGTGACTATACAGGAAGCGGTGCTGGCGGAAATGCCCAATGCTGCCGTTCACGTTATTCCCATGGCTGATGGCGGGGAAGGCACGGTGGATGCTTTTCTCTATGCAACCGCAGGAGAGCGGGTTACTCTAAATGCCACGGGTCCACAGGGGGAACGGATGGAAACTTTCTATGGGGTGCTGGGTGACGGGAAAACGGTTGTCCTGGAGATGGCTGCTATTGCGGGGCTAATGTTGGTGCCGAATGAGAAGCGAAATGTATTTAATTTGACTACCTTCGGAGTAGGGGAGTGTATCCTGCATGCGCTGAATGCGGGATACCGCAAATTCATCATTGGCATCGGCGGGAGTGCCACCAATGATGGTGGTTTAGGAATGCTGCAAGCTTTAGGAGTGTCGTTTAAAGACAGCAGCAATCACGAAGTTTCTCCTTTTGCCAGATCTCTAAGGGAAGTAGCCTCGGTAGATTTTGGAAATCTTGATCACCGCTTGAGTGATTGTGAGATTCGGGTCGCTTGTGATGTGGATAACCCTCTCTATGGTTCGACAGGTGCATCACAAGTGTTTGGTCCACAAAAAGGAGCAACCCCTGCTCAAGTTGAACAACTGGATCGGGCCTTGGAAGGTTATGCCGCAGTGGTTGAGAGACACTTGGGTCAATCCTACAATGACCATCCTGGTGCAGGTGCATCGGGAGGACTGGGATTTGCCTTGCTTGCCATCGGAGCGCAGTTGGTTTCAGGCGCCGAGATTATAGCGGAAGCCGCCGGGCTGGAGCAAAAGTTGGTTAAGGCGGATTGGCTGATTACCGGGGAAGGCAGAACGGACAGCCAATCGCTGCGGGGGAAGGTTCCGTTCTTTTTGGCGGAATTAGCAAAAAAGCATAATGTAAGCACTATTGTATTGTCCGGCAGTTTAGAGCTGGATCTGGAACCGATGTACCCTTATTTTGGCAGTCTCCATTCAATCATGAATGGGCCGATGACCTTGGATCAAGCGATCGAACAGGCCAAGCCGCTGCTATATCATAAAACCCGCAATGTGATCCGTTTATTGGGTAAGTGAATACAATTTAACCTAAGAGGTCGAGAAGTCTCCTGCCTCTAAGCCACCTTTCTCACGGAGTGAGCGCGTAGGCGGGGGGATGTATCTTCCCAATTATGATTAAATAATATGTCCGAACTTGTAACGGAACTTAATGTTTGAGGGAGATTACTTCAAAAGCATGTTTCGCGGCAACAATAGTTTGTTCAATATCTTCCCCGGTGTGGGCGGTCGTCAGGAACCAAGCCTCGTATTTCGAAGGCGCCAAATTTATTCCCTGATCCAGCATGAGATTGAAAAAGTCTGAAAACAAACGCCCATCCGCATCTTGAGCCTCTTCGTAATTAGTTATAGGATGATTGCAAAAGTGGGTGGAGAAAGCTCCGCAGATGCGGTTGATGGTCAAGGGGATCTGGTGGTGTCTTGCGGCATCGGCTAAGCCTTGGGTTAAGGCTGCTGAAAGGGAATTAAGCCGTTCATAGGTATTAGGTTGCTGCAACAGCTGTAAACATGCGATACCTGCGGAAACCGAAATGGGGTTGCCGGCCATCGTACCTGCTTGGTAGGTTGATCCTGAAGGAGCAACCTTTTCCATGATATCTTCCCGACCGCCATAAGCGCCTATCGGCAGACCCCCGCCGATGATTTTACCGAGAGCCGTTAGGTCGGGGCGGATGGCTGAAAACAGGTCAGGGGAACCTTCGCTTACTTGGCGTCCGGGTGCAAGATGTTTTCCGGTATGGCTTCCAGTGACTTCATCAAGCCCAGGCGAAGTGTCCTTCAAGCCGCTGTAATTCTGCGCCCCTCCATAGTGGAAGCGGAACGCACTAATAACCTCGTCGTAGATGACAAGGGCTCCATGTTCTCTAGTCAGCTTGCATAATGCGGACAGAAACCCGGCTTTAGGCATAACCATGCCAAAGTTGCCGACGATCGGCTCAATCATGACCGCGGCCACATCTTCACCCCAACGCTCTAGAGCATCGCGCAGGGCATTAATGTCATTATAAGGGACCGTAATGACTTCACTGGCGATACTCGCCGGAACCCCCGCGCTATCGGGAATCCCTAAGGTCGAAGGGCCTGAGCCGGCAGCGACCAGTACCAAGTCCGAGTGCCCGTGGTAGCATCCGGCAAACTTGATGATTTTATTGCGTCCCGTATAGGCTCTTGCTACTCTTATGGTGGTCATCACAGCTTC
>DASWUO010000255.1:0-4367 GCA_036401615.1 Bacilli bacterium
CGGGATAGTATAACGCTGATAAGGGAGGAACCAAATCTCATGGAGTCGATGTCCGATGTATTAAAAAACTTGGCTGATCTCTCTTTTCTGAAAAAAACGGAAGATAAATCAAGGGCAATTATGAGCGATCCGTTTATCAATAAGCTTAAAAACAAATATCCAGAGCTTGATGAGTCCGCAATGAAGTTAAATATGAATAAATTGTATCAATATGTTACGGAAATGGGCCACTGCACTTATTGTCCCGGATTGGATCTTTGTCCCAATGATTTTACCGGACATTATACTAGAATAACTGTAGAAAAGATAAATGACATCACCTATGTTCTAGACCACAAAGTAACATGTAAAAAATTATTGGCCCGCAAAACAGAAGAAGCCGTAAGAAACCGAATTCGTAGTTTTTACGTGGATGAACGCGCTCTAAAAGAAGGGTATAATATACGTGAAATAGAAAATTTGGATCCTGAACGAAAGTCGGCGGTTAGACAAATTTTGAAATATATTGTAAGTACCAAAAAGAATGGTTTGCAGAAAAACGGGTTATACCTTGTGGGTGAATTCGGTACCGGTAAAACCTTTTTAATGAGTTATATGCTGCATGAGTTAGCTAAAGTAGGATTGTCTGGCGTGATTATTTATATGCCCGATTTTATTGAAGATCTAAAGTCGATGTTTCAAGAACCGCAAAAGCTTAAAGAAATGATCGATATTATGAAAGAGACGGATTTGCTTATCTTTGATGATATTGGAGCGGAAAATTTAAATCCATGGGCAAGAGATCATATCATTGGCTCTATTCTCAACCACCGGATGAATCGTAAACCCACGTTTTATACATCGAATTATGAACTGGATGCGCTGCAGGAGCATTTTAGCTTTACGAACAAGGATGGAGACGAGGAATACAAGGGACAGCGCATCATGGATCGAATTAGGCCGTTTGTGGATGTGATTGTTGTAAGTGGGGATAATAAACGCGGCAGGCAGTGATTAATTGGGATTTCGAGAGCTGCTCTAACATGAGTTTTTCTTCTTGAAATGGAATAGAAAAAGCCCAAGTTTGGTTAACTCGGGCTTTGGATAATTAGTTTGTGATTAACGTATCATTAAACTGATAATAGTGGCAATGGCGGATCCAACGATGATAAAGGTCATCATGCCGATCATACCGATGCCGGTTTCCATGAAATCGTCACTTGGTTCCTCGTTGACATGCAGTTCAGGATGATTTGAATCGCTCATGAATAAGCCCTCCCGGAAATTTATATTCATTAGTATACAACTTTCGAGCAGAATTCACAACTTGGCTTGGGCTATTATGAAAATAAGCGGAAATGTGGTATACTTTTTGTTATTGAAAAAAGCGATTTTTAAGGAGGATTACTTATGGCTATAGTCACCGTTTCAGACCAATCCTTCAAAGGTGAAGTGGAAGGTCAAGGTACCGTATTAGTAGATTTTTGGGCCCCATGGTGCGGACCTTGCAAGATGATTGCACCCGTGCTTGAGGAATTGGATAAAGAGTTGGGCGAGGGCTTGAAAATTGCAAAATTAAATGTGGATGACAATCCGGAAGCGGCTTCCCGATTCGGGGTCATGAGTATTCCTACGCTGATTGTATTTAAAGACGGAGAACCGGTTGATAAGATGGTTGGTTTTCAATCCAAGGAAGCGTTGAAGAATATTGTGAACCGCCATATCTAAGTGGGAAGTTAGATGCCAGAAACTAAAACTAACGCGGAATGAAGCTTTCAGTCTAAGAAGTCTATAGAGGTTGTCTCTCATTAAATTGAGAAGCAGCCTTTTTCGATGGAAGGGGAATGTCGTATGTCAGGCCTTGATGAAAACGATGGAAACCAGGTCTTTCGCAGTGCTGCCGACGCGATCAAACATAAGCTGACGCTGCTTCCTGCCAAACCTGGTTGTTACTTAATGAAGAACAAGGATGGTCTTGTTATCTATGTGGGCAAGGCCAAATTATTGAAGCATCGGGTTCGTTCTTATTTCTCCGGCGGCAATGATGCCAAAACGCAGCGGTTGGTGCTGGATATCCACGATTTCGAATATATCGTCACCAACAGCAATATGGAAGCCTTGATTCTTGAATGCAATTTGATTAAGAAATATAACCCGCGTTATAACGTGTTATTGAAGGATGATAAATCTTTTCCCTATATCAAGATTACGTTTGAAAAGCATCCGCGTCTTGAAGTTACGCGGAGAATTGTTAAGGATAAGGGGAAATATTTCGGCCCTTATCCTAATGCCTTTGCAGCCCAGCAGACGAAGAAGCTGCTGGATCGGCTGTACCCGCTTCGCAAGTGCCATGTCCTGCCGGAGAAAGTATGCCTATACTTTCATCTGGGACAGTGCTTGGCACCTTGCGAATATGAGGTGTCCGCCGCCGCGAATGAGCGGATGGTACAGGAAATTAGCCGTTTCTTAAGCGGCGGCCATGATCAAATTAAGCAAGAAATCACGCGGAAGATGCACGCGGCGTCAGAAGAGCTTAATTTCGAACGGGCCAAGGAAATGCGTGACCAGCTGATCCATATCAATGCCCTGATGGAGAAACAGAGCATCACAACATACAATACCGCCGTGAACCGGGATGTATTTGGTTATACAGCCGACAAAGGTTGGATGTGTGTCATCATTCTATACATTCGGCAGGGCAAGATGATGGAAAGGCATGCCTCCATATTCCCTTATTACGGAGAAGAATATGATGATTTCACTACTTATGTAACGCAGTATTACAGCGATAACCCGGCCTTGCCGAAAGAAGTCTTTTTGCCTGCAGAAAAGTTTGCGCCCCATGAAGAGAATCTGGATGCAGATGAATTCGCTGCACTGAGCGAAGAGAGTTTAGATGTCAAGAATGCACTGGAGTCCTGGTTCAATTTTAAAGTGTTTATGCCTCAGCGGGGATTGAAAAAACAAATGGTGGAAATGGCTTGCAACAATGCCCGGGCAGCTTTAGAGGAAAGGTACCGCCTCCTGGAGAAGGATGAAGCCCGTTCGATTAAGGCAGTCGAGAATCTGGGGAGTTGGTTGGGGACCCAGATGATCCACCGCATTGAAGCTTTCGATAACTCTAACATTCAAGGAACCAACCCGGTATCGGCTATGGTGGTTTTTATCGATGGCAAACCAGACCGAACACAATATAGAAAATATAAAATCAAAACGGTTCAAGGTCCTGATGATTATGAAACCATGCGTGAAGTGGTCAGAAGGCGCTATGAGCGAGTGTTGAAGGAGAACTTGCCATTGCCTGACCTAATCGTAATTGACGGCGGAAAAGGGCAGATATCCGCGGCTGTGGATGTGCTGGAGAACGAGTTGGGTTTGTTTATTCCGGTATGTGGATTAATTAAAGACGCGAAACACAAAACGGCACAGCTCATCATAGGCAACCCCCCGGAAGTGGTGCCCATTCCAAGGGATGCCCAAGAATTTTATCTGCTGCAAAGAATCCAGGAAGAAGTACACCGGTTTGCCCTCACATTCCATCGGGAAATTAGAGCCAAATCGATGATTGCTTCCGAACTGGACGCCATCCCCGGTATCGGGGAGAAACGCAAGAAGATGCTGATTAAACATTTCGGATCTCTAAAAAAACTAAAAGAAGCAACAACCGAAGACCTGCTGCCTCTTGGAGTGGGTACGAAATTGGCCCAAGTTATTATATCCTCTCTTCTTGAGGATGGGCCGCCCGCCTAACGCTTATAAACCGCTTATGCAGCCTTGAAAGCAGCCAGGCGATCAATGCCGGAAATCCTATATAGAATAGTCCTATGAACACATTAGCAAACCCTCCAAGGCTTATTAAAGAAAAAGCCATGAGAATACTATCCATAATGGCGTGGGCGAATAACACTGTCATAAAGCCGTATTTCAGAAAGGCATAACCCAAGATAATCCCAAGCAAAGTTACTTCAAAAAAACGGGTATACACGGGAAATACGGAATATTGGGTGTGTCCTAATGCCCAGATCATGCTTGGAACCAGCACGGCGAGGAAGGTATTCTTTAGCAATTTTGTAAATAAAATAATCCCGAATACGCGGTAAACAGCTTCTTCTGAAATAGCGGCACCCCATGCAAGCAGTGGAAATAAGACGGGCCAGAGCATGTTATAAGGAGAAGTCGCCGGATCATTGGTCGCCCACATGTCGAAGTAATTTTCCGCGATGAGGAACAACAAGGATTGCACTCCCAGAAGAACCAAACATAACAGATAACCGCGGCCCATCCCTTGTGAAAGATCCGTGCCAAAGCTTTCCTGCTGCCATCTTGGATAGAAGTTCCAGCCCCGTCTTTTCCACATCTCGGCACCTGCGGCAAAAGAGAGATAAACA
>DASWUO010000256.1:0-2240 GCA_036401615.1 Bacilli bacterium
CTTGAACACATCACTGTTCATTATTCCGAGCGGGATCTTTATTCGATACCCTTCGCAATTGTGTATGATATGGCCTTGCGATTAGGGTTGATAGAGTTGATGGCGGATAAGGTTGTATTGAAGAGGAACCAGATTCATTCATTTTTTGCCCAGAGCAACGAAAGGATTCATCATTGTCTATATACGATATGGCTGATGAGGTTTCTGCCCCGGCAGGCTTGGATGCAGCATGCTATTGCTGTAATGGTTCCATTCGCTCCACTGGGCCAGTGGTTCTGCCTCGATCAAATAGCGGAATACCTTAAAACCAACGAAATCACGATGGACAACCTCGAAAAAGAGGAAGCGATGATTCAATTTAAACAGCAATGGATCCATCCCTTAGTTGCCCTGGGTTGGTTAGAATTAGGCAAGGACAGCCAGTCAAATGAATGGGGGCGTTGGTTAATCTCCTTAAATATATCCAACAGCAGCCAACATTTGCAAGTAAACCGGGAACACGAAGTGCTTGTCCAGCCTAATTTTGAAATCATAGCCCCACTTACCTTATCCATCGAGTACCGATGGGAGCTGGAATGTTTTGCAGAACATGTTCAAACAGACCGGGTATCCCGCTATGTATTGACGAAAGACAGTCTTGACAGAGCATACAAAAATGGCCGAACGGTCGGGGATATTACAGGATATCTACAAAAATACGGAAAATACGGCATTCCAGAGAATGTTGAAGTAACGATTGCCCAGTGGGGTAAACAGTTTGAGGTTGAAGGATGGAGAAAGCCTCCTTTTTATCCAAAGTGGGCTGCCACAGAACACATACAGCCATTTGCATGGCCGAAAGAAGCCACGAACAAGGGGATGCTTTCTCCCAGATTCGATTCAGATGATTACGAAGAGGTAACGAATTTGCCGAAAATAGAGGCGATGTATGACAAGTTGGCGGAAATCCCGCCTATTTGGCTTAAGGATCACAGGGAATATCACATATCGGTAAGAAAGGAAATTATCACTAAAGCTATAGAATGGAAAACGTATATCAGAATCAGGGAAACCGGCCAGTTGAAAACAGTTATTCCTAAAGAAATCATTCCTAATCATGGTTCATGGAATGTCCAATGTTTGCTGGATGGCCGCAAGACACAATTATCTCCGGATGATCTTAAGAGTTTACTGTTAATTTTACCAGGAATAAACGACGGCTCCGAATAATTAATTGTAAACAAATCCACAAATTGATGTTATGATATAATAGAATTAAGATTTTCGTGAGAACCAAGGAGATGATGATTTTATGAGCATAATGGAGAACCAAGCCTTAGATATGGCTGCAATCTTAAATAGGGCATATGAAGTCGGCGATTTGATCAACTCCTCCGTTGAGGTTGCGGAATATCACCATTGGAAGCTTCAGCTGGAGAGCAGTGCGGAAGTACAGCAGATGATTGCCAAATTTGAGAAGACCAAAGAACGTTTCGAAGAATGTCAACGCTTCGGACATTTTCATCCGGATTATCATAGCGCGCTGGAGGAAGTTAATCTTATCCAACAGAATCTTGCCCAGTTCGAATCTGTCATTAATTTCAAGCTGGCTGAAGAAAATTTGGATGATTTGCTCTTTAAGGTATCGCAAACTATCGCATTATCTGTGTCCGAGACCATTAAAGTGCCAAGCAATCAATTGCTGCCATCCGGCGGGGGCTGCGGTTCCGGCGGGGGATGCAGCGGTAAATGCAGTTAAAAGTTTAGTTGAACAAGAGGTTGGATCCTTCCTACAGGCAGGCCATTCCAGTTATGGATCAGGGGAATGTGGAATGGAGCAAGCTGGTTTAGCTCTGATGAACTTAATAAATTAAGCTGTACTAAGGCTTCAACAACAACAGGGTATACGGCACGCTGTGAGCCGTCATCAATTTTAATAACCATGCCTAACGACTTTTCCGGGACAGTTAAAGCGAATATGCCCTCAGCTCCCATCTTGCCTATGATTCTGCCTTGGGTGACTTCAATTAAGCGGGTATCGAATCGACCAGTTCCGGCCAGATAAAAGGGATGTTTGGTTATACAGTTACGAATTCGATTACATGCTTCAGCACGTTTAGAGGATAATTTTACAGGCGCTCCCAAGTGGGCATAAGCCAATGCGAGTTGGCGAATGGGCATACCAAAGACAGGAACGCCGCAGCCGTCAGTGCCTAAATGTATTTCATCCATTGTATTCATTCCACACATTTCCTTTATGG
>DASWUO010000257.1:0-6467 GCA_036401615.1 Bacilli bacterium
AACTTTGCATAGCAGTTCCACCGCTCTAACCCGGCTATTCCGGCTTAGAGCCAAGTTTGTCTCCTCACACAAGCACATTTTTTGCTGTAACCCGGCTATTCCGGCTTAGAGCTAACTTTGCATACCAGTTCCACCGCTGTAACCCGGCTATTCCGGCTTACGGCCAAGTTTGTCTCCTCAAACAAGCACATTTTTTGCTGTAACCCGACTATTCCCGCTTAGAGCTAACTTTGCATAGCAGTTCCACCGCTCTAACCCGGCTATTCCGGCTTAGAGCCAAGTTTGTCTCCTCAAACAAGCACATTTTTTGCTGTAACCCGACCGCCAAAGGTTATTTCGGGAGCCCCCAGTCTACGGAAGCAAATACCCTTTCCTGCGGGCTAAGCGGTTCATCTGCGTGATCTGCCGGACCGCGCGGGTTTGCGATTTAGTTCTCTCAAAGGCGGCGTAATACACCCAACCCACCGGATCCTCGCTCGACCTTCCCGCCCGCCCCGCCATCTGCACCAGAGCCGCCTCATCGAACATGGGGGAATCAGCATCCATGACGAACACATCCGTCTTGGGGACCGTAACGCCCCGCTCCAATATCGTGGTAGTGACGAGGATACGGATAACGCCTTGGCGAAAATCTACCACTTTCTCACGGCGCCCGGGATCCTTCGATGAAGTCCCCTCGATGCGGCAGAATTCCCCCAAAGTGGTTCCACTTGGGTTTCCCCCCGTTTCCTTCACTTTCCTCACTTCCCCCACTCCCTTCACTTCCTTCCGTACCCCAGCCTCCTCTTTCACCAAATCCATCGCTTCCGCCATCCGCAACCTGCCAATCAACACGTCGATGTACCTGATTTTCGGCACAAATATAAAAACCTGCGCTCCCCGCCCAAGCGAAAACGCCAACGCCCTTAGAAACGACTTAGGCAGCGATCCTTCCATAAGCTTATGAAGCGGCTGAACCTTCATCAATTGCGGAACCGGCAAAGGCCGCCGGTGAAAACGAACCGGGACTCTCACGTAGCGGAGCTTTTTCTGTTGAGCTGCTTTCTGAACAGCCGCCGGAGGTGTCGCCGATAACCAGATGTACTTCCCCGAGGGCTTGCCCACCTTTCGCGCAGCGAACTCCAGCATGGGGCTATTGTGAAAAGGAAAAGCATCGATTTCATCAATAATTACCAGATCAAATTTCTGCCAAAATCGCAACAGCTGATGCGTAGTGGCCAGCATGATCTCCCCCGCTTCCCAACGCTCCACACTGCCTCCATATAAAGTAACCAAAGTGTTGTCCGGAAAAGCCCGTTTCAACCGCGGCTCCAGCTCCAGAACCACATCCTTCCTGGGTGTGGCAATAAGCACCGTACCCTGCCGGGCAAGCTCGGCTTCAATCAACGGAAAGATCATCTCCGTTTTCCCGGCACCCGTTACAGCCCAGATCAAGAACGAAGACGGATCCACCTTCGGCCTTGCCCGAGCAAAAACACCAGCAAAGGCAGAGCCTGAGCCCGCCTTCACCGCCTCTTCCAACACAAACGCAACGCCCGCCTCGGCGGCTTCCCGCTGAGAAGGACTCAGCTCCCACTTGCTTGTATCATTCATCCCCTGTCTCATAATCTTCTTCAATGGCGCCGTCTCATTCGCATCATAAGGCCCCAACTTATCAGCCGATCCATTCACCGTCAACCCATTCACCAACAACGAACAATACCGCATCCGCCCCATCGTCAAGCACGCCTCGCAATAAACGCAAACCTCACCACACGCAGCACATGGCGTCCAATGCAGATCCTCCCCGCCGCTCCCGCATCGCCTGCAGGCATACGCCACCTTCCGCCTCACATAAGGAAATCCGCGCTTCCTCGTCACCGCCAACCCGTTCAGCAGCTCGACCCTCCCCTGCAAATAAGCCAACTGCGCATAACCTCTCCACTTCTCCTTGGCATCCGGCTCACCCAAATGCTCCAATAAACTAACCACCTCATCCGGCAAAAGAGACCTTCCCAACAGACTCCGACAAAAATCCTCGTATCCAGACCACCCCGTCCCAAACTCTTTACACACCACCTCCCTAAATCCCTTTCCTCCCATCCTGCGACGAATTAAGCTTTCTCCTGCCAAAGTGCAACCCTGATCCTCATCAGGTCTACTATAAAGATACAAACTACACTCCAACGTCCCCATCAGGGGGTCGTTCATCGATAATGCTACACCGGCACGGCCTAAACCTTGTAAAATCAACAGTCTCAACTGCCCGGACGGCATGTCTGGAGTAAAGTTCATCCCGCTCTCATTCAGAATGTCCCTCCAATCTACAGCTTGTCCCAAGGAAAGCAACGGATGGAGCAGAAGAAGCGTATGATCCTTAGCCTCTTGAGTCCAAAACGCCCGATCCACCTTTAGATCCAAAGAAACAAACCATGTCCACCCGCCAATGCTTGCACACTTGCCACTGACTGCATACCCGCCAATGCTTGCACACTTGCCGCCGTCGCCGCCATCCTTAACGAAACTCCTGCCCTTCTTAACTGCATACAAGGCTGCCTTCATCTTATACTCTCTTAATTCCTTTCTGAAAAAATATCATTTTTTCCCAATTATAGTTTATGCCTATGACATTTTCAAGAAAATTTTTCCTGCTTTCCTGCACAACAGCATTTCCTGCATAACAACAGTTAAATGAAAGCGATCTCACAAAGCATTAGTGGGGTAACGGCAGTTTGAGCAAATCTTCTTGATCGTTCAATCGGATGAAGATCATTTGCTCATTAGCATCCAAGGCTGCATCGTGCTGGTGGTGGTTGGCGCCATCCTGCAAAACTTGGGAATCCGGCAGCTGAACAGTACAAGACGATTGCACCGTGTTGATATTGACATAGCGGTTTAAGCTCATCCGCCAGACAATGGCCAACGTATCGTCTTGTGATCCTTCGTCAATGATCGTGATTTTCAGCGATTGGCCGCGCATTTTGGAATAAATTAACAAGGAACGCAAATACCATTCCACTTGCATCTGATTGTTGTGAGTGATTAAGACATAATGAGGCACATGCGGTTTAGGCTTAGACGGACGGGGATTGTGCTGCTGGCTGCGGTTCTGCTGCTGGGACCTCTGGTGAAAGAGATGGACTAGAGCTACACAAACTCCATAGCATCCAACAATTAAGAGAAACCCTTCGATCATGGCGATCAACCTCCCTTTACAACAGGATATGTTGTTTGGAGGCCCAAGGTTCCGTTATGTTCGGCTATCCTTTGGAACAATCGGTTGTTTCTACAATATGATTTGTATATAGGGGCTTTTTAGACCCTTATATTAGAATGTAAAACTGAATTTGCTGAATAAGATTGAAAAAAGCTCTTATCTCCTTGAATCCCTTCTGAAGTGGACGAATTTAGAGCAATAAGGTCTTTTTCAGCACTTATTTCAAGTAAGCAACTAAACTTTATAGGAATAAGGTCGAATAGAACGCTGACCTGATGAAGACCGTGACTCTTATTATGTACTACAAAGTCACCCACCCATTCTTAATAGCCAGAATCACGGCTTGGGTGCGGTCCACAGCATCCAGCTTCTGCAGGATACTGCTCACATGATTCTTCACCGTCTTCTCACTGATGAACAAATATTCGCCAATCAGCTTATTGCTCTTCCCTTCGGCCATCAGCCGCAGCACTTCTGCTTGCCTCCGCGATAATTTGCTTTTCTCGTTGTACACATACTTGACACCGGTCTCCTGTACCGTGGAACCGTTTGCCATAATCCCCGTCTCATCAAGATATGTCATTCGGCGCAGCTGATTAATCAATTTACCCGTCACCTTCGGATGAATATAAGCGTACCCTGTGGCAACCGAACGGATCGCATTAATCAAAGCCTCCGCCTCCATGTCCTTCAGCAAGTACCCGGAAGCCCCTTTGCGCAGCGTCTCAAACACGTAACTCTCATCGTCATGAAGCGACAGAATAATGACCTTCACATTGGGAAAAATGTCCTTCAACTTCTCCGTAGCCTGTACACCATTCTCCAGCGGCATATTGATGTCCATCAGCACAATATCAGGCTGCACCACATTGCAGAACTCTAACACCTGAAGCCCATCACCGCATTCGCCGATGACTTCGAGGTCGTTCTCCATATTCAGAATCCGTTTCAATCCTTCCCGGAAGAGCTGATGGTCATCCGCAATGACTAGAGTAATCGGTTTTTTCGGAGAAATCAACATGCACAATAGGCCCCTTTCATATGACGCGCTCAAGTAACCCAACAACCTTATTTCCGTATCAAAATAACCATTACTTCGTTTGACGCAAAGCTTAGCGAAAAGTTGCTAATGCATGGAGGCAAGGCCGCGTATCCAACATCAACCGGTCCAGACTACAGAAGGATCGGTTTCCTCAATTGGCCGGGATCGGAATTACCATGGTGATGACCGTGCCTTTGCCTTTTTCCGACATAACTTCAAAACTTCCCTCCAGCAATTCGACCCTCTCCCTCATGCCAATAAGCCCAAAGTGCCCGGTCCCATCCGTCAACAACGAGTTGCGGGAGCCCACAAGAAAGCCAACCCCGTTATCTTGAACCGTAATCTTGACCAGCTTCTCTTGAAACACAATGCTCAGAGAGAGAAAGGAAGCGTTAGCATGTTTAAGGGCGTTAGTGAAAGCCTCCTGAACTAACCGGTAGATCGCCACTTCCATGGCCGAAGGCAGGCGCTTTTCCTTGTTGGAGATGTCGTAGGTCGTGCGAATCCTCGTCTTCTCCTCGAAATCCTGCACATACTTGCGCATAGTCGGGATCAGACCCAGATCATCCAGCGCCATGGGGCGAAGATTGAAGATGATCTTCCTAATCTCTTCAAGCCCCATGCGGATCTGCCCTTTGAGATCCACCACCTCATCCTTAGCCCCAGCGTACTCCTGCTTCACCAACATACGCTCCGTGATCTCCGCGCGAAGCACCATGTTGGCCATAGACTGGGCGACCCCGTCATGAATTTCCCTGGCGATCCTCTTGCGTTCTTCCTCTTGGGCGAGAATAATCTTCAACCCCAGAAGCTGCCGATTCTTGGCTGACTCGATAATCCGGGTGACATTATTCAAATCCCCGGCCAGATACTCAGAAACCACATTGATCTGCGAACCCAAGTTCTCCGCGCGTTCAATGGCTTGATCCACATTCCGCACACGCTTCTGCAGATCATCCCGTCTTGCTCTCAAATTGTTTTCCTTCTCGCGGCAAATGGTCAAATCCATCTGCAGATCCGTAGCCTTCTCATAGGCCAACCGGATGTCATTCTCCTTGAACCGCTGAAAATCCTTGCTCACTTCCGTTAAGCGGATGCGCGCCCCCCGGTACTGCATCTCGAGCTTGTCCACCTTCGCTATCGTACTGCCAATCTCATCGATGACGTCCTTGAGCTCTTTATTCAAGGAGCCGCGCTCTGAGCGGGCCCCTTCACATATTTCAAAAATCTGGTATTTGCTGTTCTCCATCACTTCGATGGCATTCTTAATCACGGAATCGACGGCATCTGCCTGATATGCTACCAACGCGGACCCTTCTTTCGGATTGCAAAATAGTTAAAAACAAGGCTTTCAAAAACGCCTTCTATATATACACCATTTTATCATATATCGGTAGAAATGTAGCAGTTTATATAAGGTTAATCTTCAATTGTAAAAAATTACTAAATGTTTATTGAAACTCTACCCTCGGCCATTGCCGTTTACTCCAAAATAATCGTCTTGGTCTCACCTATCCAAGTCACCTTCCAGCCCATTTCCTGGGCGATGACTTTAAGCGGCACCATGGTGCGGCCCCCCCTGATGGTTGGAGCTACCAGCGGGGTTACCCGACGGCCGTTGCTGAGCAGATCGAGCTTATCGATCCACATCTCAATTAAACGATTCTCACGGATTAACGTAACTTTGCGTTCCTTTTCCTCCCAAGCCACTGTGCCGCCCAAGGCTTCCACAACAAATTTAACCGGAATCATGGTAGTAGCATTCATAATAATAGGCGCTTGATCCAGTATCACTTGTCTTTCACCGACCGTTAAAGATTTGCGGTTGATGGCCAGCACTATTCTGGAATTTATTGCATCCGCCAGCTTCCCGCTGTATTGGAACGTAATATCGTCGATAGCGATCTGTCCCTTCAACACCCGTTCATCATGCCCCAGATCAGGACTTGCTACATACACATGCACCAACTTAACCGGATACGCCATCTGCAGGGAGGCCAAATCCGCACTTACCGTACGCCAACCCTTCCAATTCACGTTGGTGTTCACATCCACGCGGTGGAGCACTCCCCCGGCATCAAGGAGCTCGGCGCGAATCCAATTCCGGCTCTCATCACCCAGCACCTTCATCTCCACCTTCGTGGGTTCACCAACCAGAAGAATGCCCTCTTCCTTGTTAAACTGGGCATAGGAAGCCTTATTCCCTGTTCCCCCGGTAAAATCATAATC
>DASWUO010000258.1:0-3144 GCA_036401615.1 Bacilli bacterium
CGGCAGGGGAGATTGGCGGCCCATCGGCCGGATTAATGTTTGCCTTGGAAATCTACAATCAATTAGTGGATCAAGATATCACCAAGGGTTATAGAATTGCGGGCACCGGGACGATAGATACAAAGGGGCAAGTGGGTGTGATTGGCGGAATCAAATACAAGGTTGTGGCTGCAGACAAGGCAGGGGCCGATATTTTCTTCGCTCCCAAAGATTTCATCCCTGAAGATAAAATGTATCTTCCGATTAAGAATACAACGGAAGCCATGAATCAGGCCAAGAAAATGAACACGAAAATGATTGTAGTTTCCGTAGACACTTTGGAGGATGCCCTGCGTTATTTAGAAGCGCTTCCCCCGAAATCTTAATTTAAGTGTTAATTTAAGTTGACAAAACATTTATAAAATCGATATAATTGAATTTGTCTGTTTGAGGTGATCCCATGATAATTAATTTAAAAGAATTGGCTTTTAAAGGTACAACCCGTCAGTTTCATGAATCCATCGATATCACGCACCTGATTCAAGGACATCCCGAGATCCTTAAAACTGGGTCCTTAGGAGTAAGTTTGGAAGCATCATCTGCCCCGAATGCCGTGAACGTTAAAGGTGAATTATCAACGGAACTGTTATTGGTCTGTACCAAGTGCTTAAGTCATTTTGATGAACCGCTGTTGATTCCCTTCCAGGAAATTTTCACAAACCTTCCTGTTTCATCTGGGGATGAAGTCAATGTTCATCATATTACTGAAGATAAAGTGGATTTAATGCCTTACGTAGAAGAAAATGTGATATTGGCCTTACCTTTTATAACTTTGTGCAGCGAATCCTGCTTGGGACTTTGCCCACATTGCGGAAATAACCTGAATGAACAGCCATGCGATTGCAAGCTTCATGTGATGGATCCCCGGTTGGAAGGGTTAAAAAAGTATTTTCATGAGTAAATGGTTTGTTGATGGCTAATGATTATAAGGAGGTGGGAACTATGGCAGTACCACAAAGAAGAACGTCGAAGACTCGTCGCGACAAGCGCCGTACTCACTTCAAATTAGAAGTGCCGGGCATGGTGAAATGTGATCATTGCGCAGAACTCAAGCTAGCGCATCATGTATGCAAGGTTTGCGGAACGTATAAAACGAGAGAAATTATCAGTCAATAGATTTTTTTGGCCAACGGTACTCATCTAAGATGCGGTACTTTTTTTTTGCTTTTCTTTTTCAGGAAAGTTCTATATACTAGTTACTAGTACCAGGTAATAATCACGCTTTAAAGAGATAACACTATAAACCGGGGTGGTGGTTACCATCGAACGAACGCATAAGCGGCAACGCCAGCAGCAGCTATCTGCAGTGATTGACCAGAACCCTTTTATAACTGATGAAGAACTTACCCAGAGATTCGATGTAAGTATTCAAACAATTCGTTTGGATCGTATGGAATTAGGCATACCCGAGCTGCGTGAACGTATGAAATTAATGGCGGAACAGTCTTATGACCAAGTGAAGTCTCTTCCTCTGCACGAAATCATTGGAGATATTATTGACCTTCAGCTGGATAGAAGCGGAATTTCTTTATTTGAAGTTAAGGAGGAGCATGTTTTCTCCCGCACCCACATTGCCAGGGGACACCATATCTTTGCCCAAGCCAATTCATTAGCAGTTGCTGTCATTAACGATGAAATCGCCCTGACGGCGAAAGCGGATATTCGTTTTATCCGTTCGGTGAAGCTTAATGAGAAGTGTATTGCCAAAGCTTATTTACGTCCTGCTAACGTGGAGAAAAGCCATGCCAAGGTGGAAGTTTTTACTTATGTAGGAGATGAATTAGTGTTTCAGGGGAATTTTATGATCTATCGTTCAGCGAAGGATTCTGCTTCAGGAGGAATTAAGATTGAGGATAGCTATTGATGCAATGGGCGGTGACCATGCTCCCGCTATTAATGTTAAAGGAGCTTTGCTTGCCGCGAAAGAGTGGCACGATGTGGAAATCATCCTGGTGGGTGATACGGCAAAGATTCAGCCCTACTTGACGGAGTCTTTGCCAAATGTTCGTATCCACCATACAGAGGAAACCATTTCCAGCGAGGATGAACCGGTTAAAGCTGTTCGCAGCAAGAAGAATTCATCCATGGTGGTGGCAGGTCGATTAGTGAAGGATCATGAAGCCGATGCCATGATATCTGCCGGTAATACCGGGGCCTTAATGGCAACAGGATTGCTTGTTATCGGACGGATTCAAGGTGTTGACAGGCCTGCTCTAGCCCCGATGATGCCCACACAAGACGGTGTAGGGGTGCTCGCCTTGGATATGGGGGCTAATATGGATGCCACCGCCGAACACTTGAGGCAATATGCCATTATGGGCAGCGTATACCGCAGGGTTATGCACGGCATTGAGAAACCGAGAATAGGCTTGCTCAATGTAGGCATTGAAGATACCAAAGGCAACGAGATCAGCAAATCCGCTTTCTCTTTACTTAAGGAAGCTCCGGTGCATTTTGTCGGAAATGTGGAGTCCACTGATGTGTTGTTAGGCAAGTGTGATGTACTGGTCTGTGACGGTTTTGTCGGCAATATCATGTTGAAATCATTTGAAGGTGCGGCACACTTAATATTCTCGGCTCTTAAGAAGGAATTCACACATTCTATTATTACTAAATTGGCTGCTTCTCTTCTAAAAGGAAGGCTTAGAATCATCAAGAAACAGATGGATTATCAAGAATATGGCGGTGCCCCCCTTCTGGGCATTCAAGGTGTCTGTATTAAATGCCATGGCTCTTCCTCTGACGAGAATGTGGTCAGACTGGCTGTTCGGCAGGCTAGAAGCGCCCTTGCTAATGATCTGGTGCAATCTCTTGCGGATGAAATTAACAGGAAATGAGATGTAACTATGCTAAGTTTAATGCCTGTAGGGATCATTGGGACAGGAAGTTATGTTCCTGAACAGATTCTAACGAATGAAGATTTAGAGAAAATGGTTGATACCAACAATGAATGGATTGTGACAAGAACCGGCATAAGAGAAAGAAGAATAGCATCAGCCGAACAAGCTACCTCGGATCTGGCTCTTAAGGCAGCAGAAGAAGCAATAGCGGCAGCAGGAATAACAGCAGATCAACTGGATTTGATTATTGTGGCTACCATTACGC
>DASWUO010000259.1:0-7654 GCA_036401615.1 Bacilli bacterium
TATATTCCTCCTGCAAATAGACGGTTGGTCGTCGACTTAAGTTTACATGTCCATGTTATTATATTTGGCCGGAAATAATCAAGCCTTATTATTCATCCTTCTTACTCTGCAGCAGCTTCCAAGCAACTACCGCGATAAGGATACTGTTCAGCAGGAAACCGATCAGCATTTCGGAAGCCGCAAAACCGTTAGAGACAGCACTGATGCTTGTGATATCTCCGTACCCTGTAGCCGTAAAAGTAGTGATGCTGTAATATAAAAAGTCACCGGCACTCAATGAGCCGCTTTTGAACGCATCAGTGCCATATAGTTCGTAGATTTGAGAGTAAATGTTGGCATATGACAAAATAATGACCCCAATCAATAAAACCGAAGCCAATGCAAGACGGGCTATACTGGCATGGGAATTGGGGATATTTACTATGAACTCCAGAATGAAATAAATCGCGCACAAACTGATGGCAACGGCCACAAACAGCGGGCCCCTGCCGGTGGACAAACCGTCAACTTTACCAAACAAATCAGCCCAGAACAAAAAGGCAAGCAGGACTATGTTGCTTAACACGCAGCCCCATATCATTGTTAAACTAAAATCCAGCTTCGGAAAGAATGTAAACTTCACTTGAACCGCCCCTCGAATAGATCCTATGTATTAAATCTAGGATATCCAACCCACTGGGATTCATGTAAAGTAATTACTGCATCTTACCTTGAATAACAACTTCGCTTAGCGGTTTGCGGCCGCTAGGTTTTTCGCGTTCCTGCAAGCTTTCGTTGAGCAATGTTTTATCGCCTTGATAACCGATTGCTATGACCGCATGCAGGTCGTAGTCCTCGGGAATCTTAAGAGAGCTGCGGGCCTTGTCATGTTCAAACCCGCCCATCGCATGGGTGGATAGGCCAAGCATCACAGCTTGCAGAGCCAGATGTCCCCAGGCGGTTCCGGTGTCAAAGGCATGCATCCCGTTAGGTTTGCCATTGTAGCTCAATTTGTAGGAAGCAGCTAATACTAGAACGGGAGCTTTCTCCGCCCAAGCTCGGTTGGAGGGCACTAAAAAGTCATGGAACACTTTGAGCTGCTCTTCTGTTGTTGCGGTAATAAAACGCCAAGGCTGTTGATTGCTCGAAGATGGCGCCCAATGGGCCGCTTCAAGGATACTTAACAAGTCTTCTTCAGAAACCGGGCTATTCGTAAACGCACGCGGCGACCAACGGTTTAAGAATAAAGGGCTGGTGGAATGATGGGACTCCCGGTTAGCTTGGACTTCTGCAGAAAGCTGCTCTATAGGATTAATGGAATGGGATTGGGAGGAATGCATGGAGAACCACAACCTTTCTATTTTTCACGTAAATAATATGTTATTTATTTTAACACAAGGGATGTTGGGTTTACTAATTGGGGTCTTATCGCTAGAATATAAAATATACATTTTTATCTGGAGGCTCATAGGATGAAATCGATTACGGTTGCAGATCTGGTTGACAAGTTTGACCTGGAGGTGCTCGCTGGCAAGGCCGATTTGCACCGCACGGTTACTATACCCTATGTCCATCGGCCGGGGCTTGAATTTGTCGGGTATGTTGAATTTTTTCCACAAGAACGCATTCAGGTATTAGGCAAGAAAGAGGTCAATTATTTACATACGTTAACGGAGGAGGAGCGCAATGTTCTAATCCGCAATGTGGTGAAGTATCACCCTCCTTGTTTCATAGTGACGGCGGATCAGACGGGTCTGCAATATTTAATTGCCCATTGTGATCAAGAAAATATCCCTCTTCTGCGGACAGCGGAAACAACGATGAAATTTATCAATTTAATTGATTCCTATTTAATTAAATCCTTGGCTCAAGAAATTCAAGTTCACGGGGTGTGCATCAATGTTTCGGGGATTGGTATTTTGCTGCGCGGCAAATCGGGCATAGGTAAAAGTGAAACAGCTCTGGCACTGATCCGCCGGGGACATCGCCTTGTCGCAGATGATGCGGTGGTCTTGAAGAAGATCAGCCCGGAAACGATTATCGGCACCCATGACGGCAAAACAAAGGAGTTTCTGGCCTTAAGAAGCGTAGGCCTTACGAACGTTGTGCGCATTTACGGCAACACTGCATTTCAGGAAGAAACGCGCATTCTGCTGGATATTGAGTTAACCCCGTGGAAGGAAAATGAACTCAACAACGATCTGGAATTGGAGTCGAAATTTACTGCTTATATGGATGTGCCTATTGCTTATATCCAGATAGCGCTGCAGCCCGGCCGCGATGTCGCGGCTCTGGTAGAGGCAGCAGCAAACAACTGGTCGCTCCGGTTGCAAGGGTACAGCGCGGCGGAAGATTTGATGAACCGACTGCTGCAAGAATGATAGGAGGCCTTTGTTTGGAACGCTGGCAGCGATGGTATTTGGTGGGCATGGGCTGGATTGGTGTTTTATGTATTCTGGGCGAACTGATTTGGCTGCCGGATCCCATCCGTCTTGGGGCTCAGGTTTACTGGATTGATCTAATTAATATGATGGCTTATTTGCTGGTGATTCCCCCTTTATTGTGGATAGCGTCGGCTGTTTGGGGATTGGTGAAAGATGGGGAAAAGGCCTCCCCGGGTGGGAATCCGAATGGCGGTTTGCCTGGGCGACTGGGGATGATTCTCCTAAGGGGGGGGATTATCGCGGCTGCAGGATTGACGATTATTTTTATTGTCGAAGAACAGTTGTTGGCCTTGGCGGTTTCACTTGGTGCTGCTTGGCTGCTGACGATTGCGGATATATCTGTTTGCGAACTGCGCCGGATCCGTAGAATTAGTAACCTGCGTCCAGTTTATCGATTACCCTGGCGTGGAGTAATAGTGTTAACCCTTTCGGTGTTTCTCCTTGCGGCTTTATTCTGGCCGATGCCTTATATGGTTACTTATCCTGGATTGACGATGAACATGAATCGTTATGCCGCTGCAGAAGGTGGAACGAGTCAAGGGCAAATCATGGGTGTGCTCGTGTTCGAACGGCCGGCTTTCCCGGTGGACTGGTTGTACGCGCAGCTCTTCTCCCACTATTCTTTCGAACGCAGGGAGAAGCTGGACATGTCGCTCAGGGAATATGACCACTTGGTTCGTGAAATGAAATTGGACGCTAATACGGTAGGGAGTGCTGTGGGGTTTCAAGAAGCCGGTATTGGCAAGGGTGTCATTAATGTTGGGGTGCGAGTGCTTGGGTTGATAGAAGACAGCCCGGCGGAGGGGCAATTGCTTCCTGGGGATATTATTGTTGCGTTAAATGGAGAAGTGATAGGATCCGCTCAGGATTTAGCCGACCCCTTGGGTTCGGTTCGTCCTGGAGGTCAAGTGTCTTTAACTGTACTGCGGGCTGGCAAGCAGCTTGCCGTAAGTTTGGGAACCATGAAGAACCCGGATCACCCGGAAAGGGCGGCGTTTGGCATACAGATAGCAGATGAAGTGAAGCCGGACTTGCCCCGGTCGGTGGCATTCCGCCACTATCTTGCGCATGAAGGAGGCCCATCCCACGGTGCGGCTTTAGCGTTGGCCCTCGTCGATCAATTGACGCCGGGGGGCGTGACCAACGGCCACGTTGTTGCCGTTACCGGGACGATTGATGCGGCTGGCGTAGTTGGCAAGATTGGCGGAATTGGGCAGAAAGCCTTTAGTGTAAAGCGGACGGAGGCAGATGTGTTTTTTGTGCCCGCAGGTCAGGAAGCGAAGGCGCGGCAAAGCGCACCCGATCTGCAGATTGTACCTGTAAAGACGCTGAAGGAGATCTTAGCTTGGCTTAAGGCACATCCCGTGAACTAGTGATGCTATGCATGAACTGTACGGTTGGAGCAGCAACTTTGTTCTGCAAGTGAGCTGTAAGCCGGAATTGTCGGGTTGGAGTGTTAAAAGTAATCAATTTTCTGCTCTGAAGCAACTGTAAGCGGGAATAGTCGGGTTAGAGCAGCAACTCCGTTCCTCCATGTGGGCTGTAAGCCGGAATAGTCGGGTTGGAGTGTTAAAAGTAATCAATTCTCTGATCTGAAGCAACTGTAAGCGGGAATAGTCGGGTTAGAGCAGCAACTCCGTTCCTCTATGTGTGCTGTAAGCGGGAATTCTAGCTAAGGGATTGCTCAATAACACAAGTAAGACCTTGCGGCCACAAGGTCTTAGGGTTTAATCTTCAGCCAACCATCATACTCGGTTCGGTTGGTTTTGCTGCGCCTTCCACAACCTTAGGCTTGGTAAGCATCAGGCCCAGAATTGCACCAAGAATAGAGATGCCTACGATGATCAGGAATGTGTCTCCAAAGGCCATGGCGAAAGCTTCAACATTGGTTATTGTATTGTCGTCAGCCATATAGTCGCTCATATGGTTCACCAAGTAAGAAGCCAAGGCAGCAATGGCAAACGAAGAGACGACCAATTGTGTAGCATTAGTTAATGAAGTGACACGGCCGACCAAGTTCTGCGGAGAAGCCTGAATGATATGTGTATTCAACGGCATCATGCAAAGACCCATACCGGCTCCAAGTAAAGCAAGCGGCGCCATCAACATGGATATGCCGTCAGTGGCCGTGATCTGTGAGAACAAGAATGCGGCAACTGCGATAAGGCCCATACCGATCATGACCAAGGGACGCGCGCCAATGCGGTCGAACAGCTTGCCGCTGATGGGCATGAAGATAGCAGCAGCCAATGCCTGGGGCAGCATGATCAAACCGGTATCAAAGGCACTGTAGCCCTTAGCCTGCTGCAGGAATAGCGGGATCAGGAAGATGGTGCCGAACAAACCAACGGTAGTAATCCACTGAATGATGATGGCTCGTGTGAAGTCGAATGAGCGGAACACCCGAAGTTCCAGCATGGGTTGAGGTTGGCGAAGCTCCACGGTGATAAACAAAATCAAGGAAACGACGCCAATGGATGTGCCTAATATTGTTTCAAGAGAAGTCCAGCTTTGTGCACCCTCACTAACGCCATATACCAAGGCGGCAAAGGCGAGAGGGCCAAGAATCATCCCCCATACATCAAGTGAAGCTACCTGTTGGCGGTCGATTTTCGGTAAATACCGGATACCTATGAATACTCCAATAATACCAATAGGCAGATTGATGATAAAAATCCAATTCCAACTGGCGAAATCAACCAACCATCCTGCCAATACAGGTCCCAAAGCGGGTGCCAACAGAATAGGAATACCCATCATGCCCATAACGGCCCCAACCATGTTGGGCGGAGCGAGCCGATAAGTAAAAGCCATTGCGATCGGCATAACCATGCCTCCGCCAAAACCTTGGAGAATACGGAATACAATCAATTGGGCAGGATCGCTCGCGATAGCACATAACAGGGAACCAACGGTGAACATCCCAACGGAAATCAGGAAAATCCGTTTAGCTCCAAATCTGTCGGATAACCAGCCGGCCAAGGGGATAACAGCCGCTTGTGCGAGCATATAACCGGTAACCGTCCATTGCAGAACCGTCAAGGAACTGTTAAATTCCTCAACTAATTTCGGCAGTGCAACGTTAACCGCAGTGTTATCCAGAATGACCATAAACAAACCAATGATGATGGCAATCAACGGTACCAGAATATCTTTAATCGACTTCGGGCCTTCTTCTTGTGCAATCGTGCCTTTAGAACCATTAGACATACAAGTCCTCCTATAATATTTTGATAGGTTAAAAACAATCGGGGATAACCATAACGGAACCGCAGATTCAAGAATTTCCCGTTCCTTGACCGTGTTGCGGGATCAGGGTACAATGTAACCATACAGACCTTTTTGCAAAATATTAACTATGTAAACGGACATCTGTCCGTTTAATTTTCATCTTAGCGGACAGATGTCCGTTTGTCAAATAAATTGAAACTCGGATAAAATTCTTTTTCCAGAATGGAGGCGAAATGATGTCGGTAAAGAAGGAACGTCGGGATGCGGTAGAAAACCATTGTATAATTATGCAGATCGCGAAAGTGTTATTCATGAAACATGGTGTAGATGAAGTCAGCATGCACCAAATTGCCAAGTCCGCAGGAATTGGGCAGGGAACCCTTTACCGGCGTTACGCCCATAAAGGGGAATTGTGCCTTGATCTTATAGTAGACAGCTGCCGTACGATTAATGAGAAGATCAACCGCTATTTGCAGGAACATAAGGAGCTTCCCGTGCATGACCGGCTGGAGTCTGTACTGCAATTTATGTTAGATTATACAGAGGAGCAGTCCCATCTGCTCGGAGCTATTCATAAACCGAAGTGCGAGGGGGGCCGTTCGATCTTTTACCGCTCTCCCTTCTACGAATCCAGGCACAGCATTATCTGTAATCTGCTCAAAGCAGCCATCTTGCAGCAGAAGAACTTGAACCCGCTGGATCCCGTCTTTGTCGCAGATGCCATTCTGGCTTCAATAGCGCCTGATCTATACCTCTTCTTCCGTCGTGACCGCGGTTACACTAATGAAGATATTAGAACTAGATTACAATCCTTATACCTGGATCCTTTGTTTTCTTAGAAATAAAAAGGTGGAATTCATAAACATGGCCAAGCAGAAATATTATGTGGTTTGGGTAGGCCGAACGCCCGGGATCTACTCGTCATGGCCTGATTGTCAGGCCCAAGTGAACGCCTTTCTCGAAGCCAAATACAAATCCTATGAAACCTTGAATGAAGCCGAAAAAGCTTTTCAAGAAGGTTGGAAGAAGCATGTGGCCGTCCAAGGGAAGAAACTTAAACAACCGTCCGCATCCGCAATTGACCTCCTGAGTGAGGAAGTTAAAGCGGAAATTGACTGGGACAGCATCTCCGTGGATGTAGGGACGAAGGGTAATCCAGGCGAAGTAGAGTATAAAGGTGTGGATACCCGTACTGGAGCTGTTGTTTTTACCCATCGACCCATTGAGAAAGGGACTAATAACCTGGGCGAGTTTCTGGCCATTGTGCATGCTCTGGCGTTTCTCAAGAAATCCGGCAGCAGCAAGACCGTCTACAGCGATTCGGTGAATGCGATCAATTGGGTAAAGAAGAAACAGGTATCCTCTACACTTACGCGGGATGAAACAACGGAGGAAATCTGGAATTTGGTGGACCGCGCTGTGCATTGGCTGGAATCCAACAGCTATAACAATAAAGTATTGAAGTGGCAAACAAAAAGATGGGGAGAAATCAAAGCCGATTATGGGCGAAAATAGTGCTGGAAAATTGTGCTGAAAAATGCGCAATATTCGAAAAGAGGAGCTAACACCATGAGTAACTATCGCTATTATATGATTGTTTTAGTGCTTACCGGGTTGACAATAATAAATACAGGGTGCAGCGAATCAAGCGGGAACCCGGGTAATGCCGTTGCAACCAATACTGCAAAGCCTGTGGCAACCCCTGCGGCAACCACCGTGAATACTGAATCAACCTTATCGCCTGCTCCGGTACCTTTGGAAACGGTTAAACCGGAAGAGACACCCGTGCCGGACAAGGCTGTTCCTGCTGAGGAAACTGGAGAAAACTTGAGTATTCCGGTTGTGGCGAATGCTGCAGAGGTCACCGTTCTGGTCAATAAGAATTATAGATTGCCGAACAATTATGTTCCTGCCGATTTGGTGGTGCCGGATGTGCCTTTTACCTTTGAGGAGAAGCTGGATAAACGCAAAATGCGTAAAGAGGCTGCTTCCTTCCTCGA
>DASWUO010000260.1:0-4188 GCA_036401615.1 Bacilli bacterium
GTATTGATCAAGTATGGCGACACAAATCGTAATGGACTTCAGAATCCAAAGGAATATCAAGCCGAAGGGACCTTGCTTGCTCACCAAATTGGACGTGCTGACGGCGATGGTTGGTCGGCAAATGTTGCGCAGGATAATCTAGGATATTTGATCTATGGACCTTATGCTACAGACATTTCAACAGGGCATCGCTTTGTAAAGTTTAGAATGATGATAGATAATAATACGTTCGATAACAATGAAGTTGCAAAATTACAAGTTTATGATGCTACGGCGGGTACTATATTGAAAGAAGTTGCTGTGCTCAGGCAAAAATTTAAGTCAACCTACACATATCAGGATTTTGGCATGGCTTTTGACAACCCTGTGGCGGGACATCAACTGGAATTTAGGATTATATGGAACGATATAGCCTACGTAAAGGTGGATAAAATTTCTGTGGATTCATTGTCTTCTCATACATTTGAAGCCGAGAGCGCACCAATGCAGCATCTGATCGGACGCGCCGATGGCGATGGTTGGTCGGCGAATGTTGCGCAGGATCATGCCAGCTATCTATTGTACGGCCCTTATGCAGATTACATTACAACAGGCAGTCGTACAGCCGTGTTTAGAATAATGATAGATGATAATACGTTCGATAACAGCAATGTGGCAAGAATTGAAGCTTACAATGCAACATCGGGTACCATGCTTGCGCAGCAAACCATTACCAGAAAACAGTTTACTTCCACTTACGCTTACCAGGACTTTAACTTGACATTCAATCATTCCACAGCAGGGAATCAGTTGGAATTTAGAATTTATTGGCATGACATTGCATATGTAAAAGTAGACAAAGTTACAGTGAAGTGATATACCAATAACGCAGCTCCTCTTAATTTAAAGGGTTAAGAGGGGCTAAGAATTTGACACGGACATTATATTGGCAGATCTTGAACGCTGCTGCATCAATAGAAAATATCGACTGCCGCATGACTTTTCACGGCAGTCAAATTATTTTTACAAAAAGAATACCCAAAGTCTTAAGATAATATCCTCGCTTTTAATTGTTTATAAAATAACTTCGATTGTTATAATTTGTTTTGATTTAGCAATGATGTCCACCTCATTATGCCTAATGTTCAAATCATTAATAAATTGTTCGTCCAGATTAACCAACCGTGCAGAAAGAACCGGGCGATCAAACGCAAGCGTTCCTTGAATTTCATCTGCTGTAACATTCAACAAACGAATAATATAGCTGCCTTTACGATCTTCTGATGCTTTGACTGCACTCACGACAAGTCCGGAATGGCTAACCTGCAGAAATGAATGGTCCAGCGGTAAGTCAGCTTCGCGTCTCTGCATGGTTTCATATAGAACCTGGCCCATTTCCCTGTCTACCGTGCGAATGCCTGCCGCAAACTGTTGGTGTTCATTCCATAGCACTTTCGGATGTTCTTCATCTACTACAAATGACCTGATAGCATAATGAAATTCAAGTTGATTCAGAAGTTGGCCTCCGTCGCCGCCATCTGATAAAACCTCCTTGCCTGTACTGCGGTATAGTGTCATCGCAATCGTACGAGGCTCATCGCTGCGAACAATAGCTTCATACAAGCCCTTGCTGTAAATAGCCAATCCATTACTGCCATCATCGACTGTAATGATTCCGTTATGAGGAACAACATTACGATCTTTCTCCATATATTTCGAGTAATCCGGCGGCATTATATTTCTCTCGACCAGATCGAAAGGGGTACTGGTATGATAATGATCCGCATTAAGCCCTGAAGGAAACAGCAACCGCAATCGATGGTCGCGGGCATTGTTATTTATTACCGTATGACAACGAATCACAGGGTCTTCTTTCCTAATGTCCAAATAGGTTGTCACAAGTAAGTCAATAAAGCTCTCACCTCTTCTTGTTTCTCCGGCTTGGATAGCATTGGGAACCGAGATTGAATTTCGAATTCGTATACGTGTTTGTAAAGGGCCATCATAAACAACAGAAATATCAGCGTTTGCTCCAAAAGAGTTAAATACTTCATTGGTTACAGGACTAACGTGATTCCATCCTTC
Organism: Bacilli bacterium; assembly: GCA_036401615.1. Lineage (GTDB taxonomy): Bacteria > Bacillota > Bacilli > Paenibacillales > DASWUO01 > DASWUO01. The sequence continues at coordinate 2,065 of DASWUO010000260.1, forward strand.
TCCTATATCCGCCTCGTCCTCTAAAAGCAGTAAACCTTGAAACTTCATTCCAGTTTTAAGATCCTCGAAATCGATTGTGCCGTTCCGTTGAGCTTGCACTCGAATTCGTCCATTATCCCAAGTATGGGTATTGACTTGCATAGAACCCGGGTAACGGACAGGTGTCGACATCCTCGTACGGCTGTACTCTCCATCTCCAACTTCAATCATATCCAGCTTTCTCATGATAAAAGAGACATATCCAAAAGCCGGCACCTGCGCGTGGAGAGCTATGGCGTAACGGTCAACCTTGCGTTCATGGGGTATATCCCGATAAGGTCTCCACATCTGACTGCTATTTTTTCGAACCTCCATTAATTGATAGGGAATTTCATTTCCCATAGCATCGTAAATGCGGAAAGAAGTGCCCCCATATTGAAACATAGTGACCGCTGCATCCGACATCGCCGGAAGCGCAAATTCTACCTCGATCACACCGTTAATTTCAGACTGCACCGGATTAAATACGGTGATTACATGATTACCTTCGTGTTGGGACAAATCTAAATGATTGGAAATGTATACTAACTGTTCCCCTATCATTAATTCACTTATGAGCCTGCTTTGGTCAAAACGATAGATCATATCTTGATGAACTTGATCAATGGAACAGCCGCAAATCGAATCGTGAGGGTGGTTCTGAATCAGAAACTCCCAAGCTTTAGACAGGTATTGTTTTGGATAAGAACGCCCTTCAAGAGATGCAAAAACGCCCCAAGGCTCGGCCCATTTCTCAAGCAATGTTTCGCAATGATGATTTTTCTGTTTTAAATGAATACGCGAGGATAGAACATTCGCCAAGACCCAGTTGTTAAGACCATTAAACCCCGGGGATCTTTGTTCTCCTTGATATACCTGCAATTCACCAACTTTAGAACGCAGATCTCCTAAATAATGTTCTAAATGCGTATGAATAAATTCCACTTCTAACCCTGCTTCATTTAAGGTTTTCAACATCCACGGTAATTGAGGCTCAATCTCTATGTGATCCACTCCGTCTAATCCCATAATGATATTGGTTGTCGCCCTTTTAGACTTATAATCGATCATAGCTTTGGCACGTTCAATCAGTTCTTCACGTTCATAGTTGAAATTCCTGTCCACAAACGGCCAACGAAGAAAGAAATAAAAGTCGCCATAAGACCGGTCTTCATCTAACTTCAGCCCCAGAACACGGCTTCCATCAGCGGCATCCCACCATATTTCCGAATCGTCGCCATCTCCATAAAAACCGCGAAACAGAACAGCATTATCGATACCAAAACCTTTTAATATTTGTGGAAACTGGGAATTGTGGCCAAAGACATCAGTGACATACCCCGATTTCATTGGCTCTACACCCCAAGCGCGAGAGCTGCGGCAACCTTTCAGGAGATTGCGAATGAGAGATTCCCCGCTAACCAAAAACTCGTCCGGCATCACATACCATGGACCAACCTTAACTCTTCCTTGTTGGATTAACCCGAGCAACCTCTCCCGATTCTCAGGGCGAATCTCTAAATAGTCATCAATGACTATGGTCTGTCCGTCCATCATAAAATATTTGTAGTTGGGGTCCGTCTCCATATGATCAAGCAATTCATCAATTAAACCAACTAAACGATTTCGATAAGTTTGAAAATCCTGATACCATTCCCGATCCCAATGGGTATGGGAAATGACATACATTTTGTTTAATTTATTTTCTATGTTCTTCATACCATACTCCCTTAATGTTATTTCGTGGGACTGAAATTTATATATCAAATATATCATGTATAAAGTTTTGAAATAAAGTATAGCTTAGAATTAAAAATAAGAACAGTTGGCTGCCCGACTGTCCTTATTTTTAATAGAGCAATCTTATTGTACAACCAGCTCGACCTGTTTTTGGGCATCATCCAAAATGGCTTTAATGTCTGCTGTTGTCATCAAACTCTTAACCACTGCATCACCATAAATTTGCCATGCCTTCGTATTATCTTTATTGAATGTAGGCAATCCTTTTACGTTGCCTTTCATAGCTTCGTAGAATTGGTGCACACCAGGATTAGCTGTTTTGTAAGCTTCGCTGTCTCCGACTCTTTTGATAACCGGCGGGCGAAC
>DASWUO010000261.1:0-8931 GCA_036401615.1 Bacilli bacterium
TTCGAAGTCGATTTGCCGGCGTGGTTGATGATCCGGGATATTCCGGGAATACCGATTATGTTCATGAGCTTGGACTGGAGAAACAAGTTGAGATCCTAGGGCACCTTCCGCATAGCAAGGCCCTCGAAGCGCTGAAGTCAGCCGATATTCTTATTCTAATCGGTGACACGGATCCCGATTCGGGAAGCTACATTCCGGGCAAGCTTTATGAATATATGGCCATCGGCCACCCGATTCTGGCCCTCAGTTTATCGGGAGAATCCACGCAAATCATCGAAAAATTCAATTTGGGCGAAGTAGTAGACCCTTCCTCGCTGGAACAAATCAAATCGGCTATCTTGAAGTTATACGGACAGTGGAGTACGGGAAACAGGGAAAGGGACGGTAACGAGGAACCGCAAGTGCGGCCTTCCACCCTGATCTATGAGCGAAAAGAACAGGCCCGCATGCTGGCTGCCCTAATGGATGAACTGGCTGATGACATTCGGCGATAAAGATTTAAAAATCCATGGAATGGAAAAAGACAGCATTACTGTTTATTCAATCTGGCCGGACTTTAGTTGTTCCTCAAAGTGATTAACCCAATGCTCCACCTTATCCGGGGCTTGCAGCTGATCATCAATGCTCGGGTCATCAAATTGAAAATACCGGAAGTACGTTTCCTGGTCGAAATAGCCTGCCCCCGGCAAAGGCATAACAATCCATGTACTGTATTGATGAATATAATGATCTTCCACACCGATCCAGAGCGTTGTTTTCACAATGCTGTTTGCCAATAATTCATCGGTCGCTTGATCTGTCCCTAACAAAGCCTTTAATTCCCCAAACAGCGGTGAAGCGGATTGCTCGACCCATTCCTTAGCGCTGATTTTGATCTGCACAACCTTGCAAAGGTTGCTTAGAATCGTATCGTCTTTAAGAAGGGAAGCATTCTGCATCAAGGGCAGCCAGTCCGTAAATCCCAGAAACGGGTCAAAGGGCAGAATATCTTCCTTGCCGGCCCGCAGCCAAACATCGTGATCACTGATGAACTTAGTGCCTGCCCAACTGTAATACCGGAAGGGCTGAGCCGCAATCCGGCCGTTTACTACATAAGCTTGAGCCGGTCGATTGGCTATCCCCTGGTACATGCTGGTGGTGGTGCGGGTTTCTACACTGCTCTTCACATACCCGTTAAACCAGAACTTTTGCGCTTCCTTCGAGGTATTCATGGTGTTTACTGCGGTTTGGATTAATTCTCTTGCATCGTATGCAGCCGCCTGCGGGGTTTCTTCCGGCAGCGGAAAGGAAGTATCTGTTGTAGGCAAGGTACACCCGCTAAGTCCGGCGGCAGTAAGCAGCAAAAACATACAGATGATAAATAAGCGAAAGGTTTCTTTTCTAAACATGTCTAAACCTCCGTCCACTTAAGTAAACGAGCAGCAATAAGGTCATGCCGATGAGAATCCAGGTAACCGGAATATGATGCTTGCCCCACACGAAAACGGTATGCTGACCGTATACCATGGTAACCAACTCCTGTTTGCCGTCTCCATTCACATCACCCAGGGCCACTTTCGAGATGTTGCGTAAGAAGATTTTCCAGTTCTGGACCAAGCCTTGTTCCGTGTAATGATAGCTGGTCAAATAAGAGATATCGCTGGCGCGCACGGCGCTTTTAGATAGTGCGATGATTTCTTTATTATGCTTATAGCTTGTCGGGGTTTCCGCTGCAAAAGCGCCAATGTCACGAATACGAAAGCTTCGTTCGTCGGTATTCCACAGAATATCCCAGCTGCCGCTGTCGTTAGGACTTAATATTTTGGAAAAAGGATACGCCACTACAAGCTCTTGAGCCCCATCCCCGTTTATATCGCTGACGATCATGCGGCTTTGCGCCAAGCCGGACTGCATGTCACGGGTAATGCTGTTCGTTGCGGTCAGCTTGCCATCGGTCATCTGCAGCAGGGTTAGCTCTAAGCCGAGTACGAGCAAGCCTTCTTTTCCACCTTGAAGTTGAATAGAACCTACAATCTTTGTGGCTGTTGACGGAACCTCAAACGCTTCTTTGTTATAAACACCTTTTAGTAAACCGTTCTGTAAAATAAGATTCGTAAAGCCCCCCGCCTTCTCGAGGCTGTCATAAATATTAGCTTTTAGAGTTAATTGGTGAGAGATGTTCTTGTAGTTGATCAACATGGCGCGAAAAGGAGCGGTGCCGAACTGCATCATGCCCTCGGAAAGAGGCTGTTTCTGAATCAAAGGGTGCAGCACAAATTGCGGATCCATCACATAATACGGGAAGCCGATATATTCTTCAGGCAGCAGGCTTGCTTTCAGCTCAGGAGCAATCGAGTCGTTTGGCACCCGCACCATGGCACCCTTCTCCCATTGCCAGATGAAGAGGGATAGTGGCTCATCCTTGAGGGTCGCATCAATCTTCCGTTTGCGCTCCAGCCCGGGATACTCATCCGCATTGCCTAAAGTGATAATTTCTTTCGTGCCGTTCTGATCGATATCCTTAAGAGCAATGGGAAAATCACCAGTAATATCGCCTACATACAGGGGTTCAGATTTCCATTTCAGATACAAGTGCGGCAGGGCCTGTACGATCTGATTAGGTAAAATCACGTTAAACAGGAAGGCGGCCGCAAATACGATGATAAAAGAAGTTAGACGGATGCGTGCGTACCACCGGGTTAAAGGAAAAAGAAACAGACCGATAAAGGCAACGTAGAAATAAAACAAAGGCCGGTCCACCCGGTACACATTCTCAATCGCTTGATCCATAAAGACGAACAGAAAGGTGATAACCAAGGCCTGTTTTCGTTGATGCACGGGGATTAGCCAGAAAGCAAAGATCAGCAAAGGCACCCATAACATAGCGTAGAACGAAAATTCGGCGAAGGAAGCTTGAACCAGCAGATGATAGAAGAAATAAAGATAAACACAATAAGCAGCAAGCAGCAAGTGGTTACGGATGGCGGTAACTGCTGGGTTATTCATGCGGGGCAGCCTCCTCTGGAAGTGTTTTCGACAGAAAAGGTTGGGAAAGCATCATTCCGGCGAGCAGCCAGAAGAAGGTGTTCATGAATGGCATTTCAAATATATTCTCCACCGCATTGTGAACAATTACAGCGAGCAGTCCGGCAAAGATACCGCCATAGAGGAAATAAGGTTTGGTTCCTTTCTGCCGCCGCCAGATAAGGTAAGCCCCGTACAATAAGGAGGCCATTAACCACAAATACAGGCTGAGGCCGAGAAGCCCGGTTTCCGCCAAGGTTTTGAAATAATAGCTGTCCACATAAGTGGTGCCAAACCGCCTTTCCCCAACGGCTCCTCCATAGTGGCCAAGCCCTTCACCGAAGAATGGATTATCGCGCATCTTATCATAGGCATTCATATAACGGTTAAGCCGTCCGTCGTTCGAACTTTTGGCCAAGTAGTCCGCACTGATTAGGCTTGTGATTCGCGACCTTACAGTAGGAACAAAGGAAGCAGCCAATACGGAAACGAGGATAAAGGCAATAAAGATACGCCGGTCGAGCAGCATCGTTACCAAACCCAGAGCAGCGGCAAAAGCCAGCCAAGCCCCCCTGGAGCCGCTAAAAACCAAAGCAGCTAACATAATGGCGAAGAGGAGCAGCCAAACCCAACGTTTGCGCCCGGACTCGGTTAACGCCAGACCTAAGGCAATCGGACTGACCATCACCATATAGCTGCCCAGGATGTTAGGACTCTGGACGATGGAGAAGGAGCGGGTCCGTACAGTTTCTGCAGAATCAATCCATCCGGCGGGCACCTCTACACCGAGGATATACTGAATTACCCCATATAATCCGACCAGTCCGGCAACAATAACAAACGTGCGTGTCACGTCCCGTAATTGGGTCGTTTCACTTAGGATGTAATATCCGATGAAGAAGGCAATGATATATTGAAATACGGCGCGGAACCCTTCTATATTAACGGCCAGATAGTTTAAATTAAAAATAAAATACGCCAACCCCATAAGAGTGAAGGCCAGCAAGGGCGTCTTCAAAGGAGGCAAAGTCCGGTTGGTTTCCACAATCCGCCATCCGCATATGGCCATTAACACCACTAGCAACCCCTCATCCCACAAGGAAGAAACAAGCGGCAAGGGCATAATATTTCTCAGGAAATAATCGATGGCGGGAAACAACATCAATAAAGTCAGCCAGAAAAAGCGGTTAAAAAGAAGGGCCTGCACTCTCCCGGAAACCTTTGTTGATCCTATAATGGGGACTTTAGCCTGCATGTAAGGCAAACCTCCTAAGCGTTTTCTATCATTACCTCATAAGAAGCACTAAAAATCAAGTATGGATTGCGCAAAAGGGGTAAAGTACGTTAGAATGTACCTACTGTTGTCATACGAGCGGTTAGGAAGTGTATACATTCATGGAGCCCAAGTTGAAGGTCACACATGTCATCGGCGGCGGAGAATTTGGCGGTGCGGAGCAGCATATTATCCAGATCCTCGCCCTGATGCCTAAGCATCAGGTTCTGGGCAAGGTTATATGTTTTTATGAAGCGGGATTGTCTCAAGCTCTGCGGGAGCGGGGGGTGGACGTGGAGGTATTGGAGTACGGACGCTTTGATCTTCGGACTTATTTTGCCCTGAGAAAATCATTTAAACGGGATCAACCCGATATTATACATACCCATGGGGTGAAAGCTAATTTTTTGGCCAGACTTGCATGCAGGGGATTGAATAAGACGAAGCTTGTAACAACGGTGCACAGCTTGCTGGAATTTGATTACCCCGAGAAGGCGGCTTATTTTTTTGCTTCCTTAATGGAGAAATCGACCCGGTCGAGGAATGACCATTTCATCGCTGTATCGCATCCGATTAAGGATTCCCTGGTTCAGGACGGTGTGCTCTCGTTGGATATAACGGTAGTTCATCACGGGATCGACACAAACCGTTATGGGCAGGGCAGGGATATTCTCAGAAAAGAGCTTTCCCTGCCGTTGAACACGTATATGATCGGGGCGGTCACCCGGCTTGTGAAGATTAAGGGGATGGAGCATCTTATCGATGCCATGCCGCTCGTTCTCAAGGAGAATGCCTTGGCTTGCCTAGTCATTGTTGGTAACGGTCCGGAGGAAGAATCGCTTAAGGAGCAAGCAGCACAGCTTGGTATCAGTGACCGCGTATTCTTCCTGGGCTTCCGTGAGGATATCCCCGATTGTCTTCACAGCTTTGACTGCTTCGTGAGCGCCTCCTTTTCCGAGGGTCTTGGCCTGAACATCCTTGAAGCGATGGCGGCCGATGTACCGGTGGTGGTTACCAGGGTGGGCGGCATCGTTGATTTCATGAGGGACCGGGAAAATGGGCTGTTGGTCGAACCGGGGTCAAGCATGGATTTGGCTGCCAAAATTATCGAGATGATGGATCACCGGAATTTCGCCAAGAAGCTTGCCGATGAGGGCAGATATCGTGTCCATACGCAGTTTCCTCTGGACAGCATGGCGATCAATACGATTCGCGTTTATGAAAAGCTGCTGAGGGATCATCATGGCTAATTTGTTTATCAAATCAACCATCATTATTGTGGTGGTCACCCTCTTGAGTCGGTTGTTGGGTTTGGCAAGGAATATCCTGCTGACCAATGAGTTTGGGGTGGGGATCGAAACCGATGCTTTCAATATGGCTTACACCTTACCTTTAGCGTTATTCCTTGTAGTGCCGGGGGCCATTTCTGCGGTGATGATTCCCGCGATGAAAGGTTTAATAGGGGATGAAAACGGGCTGCGGCGCAATGAGTTGTTTCACAAGGCACTAACCGCCATTCTTCTGTTGTTTATGGTGATTTCCGCAGCTGGAATGCTGTGGTCGGAACAAATCGTTTCACTGCTCGCTTACGGGTTTTCCGCTGAGAAGCAGGAAATGACCCGTGAACTGTTGATCATCATGATGCCATCGGCTTTGTTTATCGGCATGATCGCCGTGTTCTCGAGTATTTTAAATGCGCATCATAAATTTTTTGCTACTTCGTTTGGTACAGTGATCAACGGCCTTATCGTGATTGCTTCCATATATATATTAACTCCGCAGTTGGGCATTAAGGGAATTGCTTGGGGAACGACCGCAGGATTTGCGGTTTATGCGGCATACCTGGTTGTTCCGCTGCAGAAATCGGCTTATACCACGCGTTGGAATTTTGCCTACCGTAAGGATCCGGTTTTAAGGGGAATGGGGGAAAGATTTGTCCCGATTCTTATCGGTATTGTGGTCTCTCAAGCTTATTTGATTCTAGAGAAGTTTATGGCTTCCGGACTTGGGGACGAGAAGATCACCACCTTGGTTCTAGCCAACAGCATTGTGCAGCTTCCTGTGGCGGTTTTTGCCGGGGCTTTGGCGGTTCCTATCTTTCCCTTACTCTCCGAGTATGTGAAGAAGAACCAAATGCAGCAGATGAAAGATCTTGTTGGCCGAGGCTTTCTGTACCAGTACCACTTGCTTCTTCCGGCCTCATTAGGGCTGATTTTGCTGGCTCCTGAGTTTGTAGCAATATTCTATGACCATACGGAAGCCTTCACACCGCATGACGTGGAATTGACGGCCTGGGCGATGATCTTTTACAGTATGGGGATGGTTGGTTGGGCCGGAAGGGATTTGCTGACCCGGGCATCGTATGCGATTGAGAATACCAAGACCCCTGTCATAGTCGGAGCAGTAAGTTTGGGTGTCTATGTGCTTCTGGGTTGGCTGTTTATTCCAGCGCTTGATCATGGCGGGTTGGCCGTGGCCTTTTCCCTCGCGACCTACTTCAATATGCTGCTGCAGTTGTGGTTTTTGCGCAGACAGATCGGCACTTTGTTTCATGTGAGCTTTTACTTGTCGCTTGGGAAAGGTATCATCGCAGCAGTGGCCATGTCGGCGGTCATCTGGTTGTTGAGGGGTTTGAGCGGGGCTTGGGGTATGATGCAGCTGCCTATAATCGTGATTGTTGCGGTTTTGGTATATACCGGGTGTCTCTGGGTCATGAATGAAAGCTTAGTTAAGGAATTAACCGATAAAATTGTGACACTTGCGGCTGACGGGATGAACCGGATATGGAAGAATCGCAGCAGTCGCCGGAGTGGTCGAGACAAGACTGGCAAACGCGGCGATTAAGTTGAAGAGAGGAGGTGGAACAGATGGGTACGGTCTCTAAAGTGAAACATATTGTGATTTCCGGTTACTACGGCTTTGGCAATAGCGGCGATGAAGCTTTACTGCATTCGATACTTCTGGCATTAAAACAGGAAGCACAGAAACATGAGATGACCATTGTACCGGTCGTCTTGTCCGTCAAACCTAAGGCAACAGAACTAATGCATGGGGTCAAAGCCATTCATCGCACCAATCTGTTCCAAATCATCAACTGTATTCGTAAGAGTGACGGTCTTATAAGCGGCGGCGGCTCTCTTCTTCAGGACATGACGGGGCGTACCACAATCCCTTATTATCTGGGGATTATTAAATTAGCGCAATGGCTTGGAAAACCGACTTTTATTTATTCACAAGGGATCGGCCCGGTTTTCCGCGATTTGTTCCATCCACTGATTCGCAATGCCTTTAATAAGAGCCAATATGTATCTGTAAGGGATGCTGAATCTGTAAAAATATTACAAGGCATTGGAGTCCAAGCCGACCGCATCGAAATCGTCTCCGACCCTGTCATGGGTCTGCCCTTGAAACCGGCTGGGCGAGATAGTGGGGTTGGAGGCCATGCCGGCGGGTATACCGCCCAAGATATTGGCGGGCCTGTTGCACCAGCAGCTGCGCGCCCAGCCGATTCCGTATCGGTCATCGGCATTTCTGTGCGGTTCTGGAACCGCCACCGCACAGATCTGGACCAATTAACCGCTGCTCTGCGGTTAATCATGAAACAGCAAACGGTCCATCTGCGATTTCTGCCGTTTCATCCCCCCGCGGACTTAGAGGCGTCCGAGTATGTCATAAACCGGCTCGGTCCGGACTACCGTGACCGCGTAAGCCTTGTTGCGGATGCAGGGGATCCGCAAGATATGCTCAATCAAGTCAGTGCCTGCGACTTGATCATCGGGATGCGGCTGCATTCGCTAATCTATGCCGCAGTTTACGCTATTCCCATGATTGGCATCTCCTATGACCCGAAGATCGATCATTTTCTCAATTCCATAGAAATGAAAGCCGCTGCCTCGACGGAACAGCTCGATCCGCAATCAATTGCAAATGAAGCTTCAGCTTTACTCAAGGATCGGACAGGCTGGGTGTTATCGAAGCAACACCTGATTGACCAAATCAAACAGAAATCGCAGCATGCTGCTCAACAAATATGCCAATATTTACGCAATAAAGGATGAATGATCTTGAATAAAGAAATGACACAGCTTTCACAACCGGATTTAAGGTTCCCGAAAGTACCGCAGGTTTCGATCTATGGTATCCAGGTATCCAAGCTTAGCTTTCAGGATACCGTTAATTACTTGACTGGGGTTATTGGGCAGAACACGGGGGACAATCAAGCACCCTTCCATGTCGTAACAGCTAACCCTATCATGATTATGACTGCACTTAATGACAGTGTACATATGACTATGATGAAGAATGCAGAATTGGTCGTTCCGGATGGAACAGGGTTGGTTTGGGCCACACATTATGTTGGAAATCCAGTAGCGGAGCGCGTTCCGGGAATCGATTTATTACATGGGTTGATGAAATTAAGTGAGCAAAATCAATGGAGTGTATTTCTTCTGGGAACTTCCCCGGAGACCATCCATAAAACAGCGGATAATTTAAGCAAACAGTACCCCAGACTCATTCTGGCGGGTTATCGGGACGGCTACTTTCAACCCGCGCAGGACGAGGAAGTCGTTGCACAGATTCGTGAAGCCAGTCCGCATATTTTATTGGTGGGAAGGTCAGCCGACAATCAGGATATTTGGATTGATAAGTATAAG
>DASWUO010000262.1:0-3185 GCA_036401615.1 Bacilli bacterium
ATCCAGCGATGGTTCAACAGCAGAGTCATCCGATTATGAGAGAAACCAACGCCAGCAGAAGGTTATTGCGGCCATTGTCGATAAGGCCAAATCCATTCGCGGTTTATTGAATTTAGGCGGTATCTTCGATGCTGTGGGCGACAACATTAAAAGCGATTTTATCAAAGAAGATTTACGCGATTTTATTTGGACTTATAAAGGAATAGGAAATAATCATATTAAATACATACCCCTCAAAGGGGAGTGGAAAAGCCCTTATAATTATGTAAGTGGTGAGGAATTGGAGCAAGCCAAGCAGGTATTGAAGCAAGATTGAATGGCCAATACTATGGTAGGCAGTACCTGCCTTATGGTATACTTGAAGTGTAATCAAACTCTAAAGATGAAGGAGGACTTGATTGGATGACTGAAGCCGCGACTCAGCTGTCTGAAACACTATTTGCTCTGCTGCAGAAAGAAACCTTCTGTTTACTCGGCACCACGGATGCTGAAACAGGCGGTCCGGCGGCCAATGCTATCTCTTGGATCTATGCGGTGAATCCTGCAACACTCCGTTTTGCCGTAGATCAACGTTCTCGAATCATATCGAATGTCAATACCAATAGTACAGTAAATGTAACGCTTTTTGGCGGAGGTACAGTTAATGTAGTGTACGGCCATGCTAAAGTCATCAAGAATGAATTAGAAGAAGTCCCTTTCAAGTTATCATGTATGGATATTGAAATTTCCTTTGTTAGAGATGCCATGTTTTATGGTGCACGCATTTCAACGGAGCCGGAATACGAGAAGACTTATGATAAGAGAGCGGCTGCTAAATTGGATAATCAAGTTTTTTCCGCAATGAGAAAAGCCTAGTTAATTTAAACTGGGTTTTTTTCCAAAATGTAATCGTAATTTTCGGTCTAATGCTATCCCGTATCCATTATACTTTTTGATTAATCACAAACATGGAGGGGATTCTTATGAAAAAAATATATGTACTGGATACAAATGTTCTTTTACACGACCCAAATTCCATTTTTGCTTTTGAGGACAACGAAGTCATTATACCTGCTGTAGTGTTGGAGGAAATTGATTCCAAGAAGCGGAACGTGGATGAGATTGGCCGAAATGCGAGATTTATATCAAGGCTGTTAGATGGTTTGCGGGTTAAAGGGCGTCTGCATGACGGGATCACTTTAGATAATGGCGGAAGCATCAAGGTTGAATTGAACCATCGGGTATTCGTGAAAATGCAGGAAATGTTTGGTGAAATCACTAATGATAACCGCATTCTTGCTGTAGCTCTTAATTATGATCAAGAGGAGAAGACGAAGCCATCCCCCCGTCCGGTTATTATTGTCAGTAAGGATACATTGGTCCGAATTAAAGCTGATGTGTTAGGGATTATTGCCCAGGATTATTTATCTGACCGGATTGCTTCCTTTACTGACCTATACCAAGGCAGTGTTACCCTGTTGGTTCATCCTTCCATTATTGATGAATTTTATTCGAACCGTTTTCTCAATATTAAGAACCTCAACTCACACTATGCCCTGAATCCTCACGAATTTGTTATTTTGAAGGATGAGATGGGCACTTCCAAATCAGCCTTGCTTAAGGTAAATGCAGAGGGAAGCAAATTGGAACCTCTATATTTAAGCAATGAACCGATATGGGGAATTGGCGCCAGAAACGCGCAACAAAGAATGGCGTTGGAATTGCTGTTAAATGATGATATTCCTTTGGTCACCTTAACGGGAAGAGCCGGTACCGGGAAAACGTTATTAGCTTTAGCGGCCGGACTGATGAAGGTAGAAGATGAGCATAAATATAAGAAGTTATTGATAGCCCGCCCCGTTGTTCCAATGGGGAAAGATATCGGGTACTTGCCAGGCGAGAAGGATGAGAAATTAAGGCCATGGATGCAGCCGATCTATGACACTCTGGAGCATCTCTTCGATACCAAGAAATCAGGGGATATTGACAAAATCCTTGTAGGTCTTGGAAGCATTCAGGTTGAGGCCTTAACCTATATTAGGGGCAGATCCATTCCCGGCCAATTTATCATCATTGATGAAGCCCAGAATCTCTCGAAACATGAAGTGAAGACGATTGTGACCCGGGTAGGTGAAAACAGTAAGATTGTCCTGCTGGGTGACCCTGAGCAGATAGATCATCCTTATCTGGATGCTACAAGCAACGGATTAACTTATATTGTGGAGCGGTTCAAGAATGAATCCATAAGCGGGCATATTACCCTCGAACGCGGGGAAAGATCCCACTTAGCTCAATTGGCAGCAGACCTGTTGTAAGAGTTCATACAATAATTAAGGGCAAGAAGGGAAGAGAAGAGTGTCCAGAAAAAAATATATGATGATTCTCTTCTCTATTCTGCTCCTTACCTTAGTTATGCTAACCACAGTGATGGATGGTACCGATGTGAAAGCACCGGCTTCTCTGCCATTGGAGGACAACGGAGAGGTTGATCCAACAAAAATCGATATAGATCCTGATGAAGAAGGCAAGGTCTTAAAGGTTGCTTTATCTATGGAACCCGGGGAATTCAGTTTATTGCAGAGTTTAACGTATGAGTTTGAAAGCACTCATCCGGAAATTGATGTTGAGTTAGAGAACCTTCCCAAATCAGGGATTTATCGAATTTATAAGAGAAATGCGCAGCTCGGCAACGCAACGGACATCATGCTGCTAGATAATATATGGATCAATGAGTTTGCCGCTTTAGGCTATTTATCTCATCGGATTGACGAGTTTTTCTCCAGTGAGTTGCAATCCCAGCAAATTGAAGACGTGATGTCGCAAGTGAAATGGAATGGATATATCTGGGGAGTGCCTAAGGATGTAGATCCGTATGTAATGGTTTGGAATAAAACAAGATTATCCGAGGTTCAATTAGAAAACCCTCCTGCATCTGCCAAAGAGTTCATAAGTATAAATAGTTTACTTAGAGATAAAGCAACAAATCGTTACGGCCTTTATTTGGACCCAACGGACCCATATGCCTTACTTTCCTTGATTTGGACAGCTGGCGGCGGATTCCAGAACACAACGAACAATCCGGTGACCCTGAATGATAATAATAAAACCCTTCTGCTCCTCGAATCATTATTTTCGGATAAGGCCGAGGGAAACGAGGAGACTCCAGAAGCTCCTTCCTTTATCATAGAGTACCCTGACTACATAGA
>DASWUO010000263.1:0-14441 GCA_036401615.1 Bacilli bacterium
TCCCCAGAATGAAACATCCGATCAGCACCACAAGATAAGTCAATGCACTTATGATCATTTGGGCTCTTAAGAAACCAAAGATCGCCTTGCGTAAATTTACCAACACATTCTCAACCTTGTCCTTGGATTTCTCCTCGAACAAAGACAGGAAAGAGACTTTAATCGTATTCAAGCTGAAGCTGAATAAGTAAAACGCCACAATAAACACGATAAAATATATAAACATACTCGGAATCGTCTTAGCCAGATCGAGAAAAGTTCCCGAAATCCCTAAAATGATCCCGTTGAGGGATTCAATCGCCGAATCTACCCCCTTCTGCATCTGCAGCGCTGTGTCATCGGGCAATTTCTCGTAGAACAGCTTGGTTTTGATACTCGCACTTTGAAAAAAATCATTAAATTCACTCATATACGAGGGAAATTTTTTGGAAAAGCTGATGATTTCCGAAATGATTTTTAAACCGATTAAATAACCTAACCCGCCAACCACCAAGATAAACACGGTGCAGGTTGTCGTTGCCGCAGCTAAGCGGTTCATACGGGCGTATCTTATCAACAGGAGATTAACCGGCTCCAGGAAGATGGCCAAGACAATAGCCAGCAGAAAAGGGGAACCAATCGTAAACAAAGCATACAAGAAAGCTAAACCAAGCACCATGATAAACACGGTTTTAAATGACAACTGCCTCACATCTCCTCGTTGAAATGAATTAATCCAGTGCCTCTCTTGTTGTAAAATCAACCTCAGGGTAATACGCATCGGCTACCAGCAGATTAGGACCGCAGCAATTCGCCTGGGGGCAATAACAATTCAACCTTTGATTAACCGGATGATCGATCCAACGCTGAAATACGCTCTCCAAGCGATCTTGGTGTATATTGCCGAATGCTGATAGATCATTAAAATCCGTGACATAAACCTCTCCTGTAAAAAGATTCACATTCAACCGATTCCGACCATCCGGATCATTGCGGACCGTAAGGTTGGGTTCAGCGGACAGGCGCTTGAGCAGCCTTTGATCTTCTTCGTTGGGGTTGCAGTGGTAAAAGGGAAGTGTCCCGAAAAGCATCCACAAGTCCTTGTTTCTGGCGTCCAGCAGCTTGTGAATGGAGCAGCGGATTTGCTCCAGCGACAGCATCGGCAGATTAGAAGCAAACGAGCTGGGATACATCGGATGAACCTCATGCCGTTTACAGCCCATCTCCACGATAAGTTGGTGGATTTCAGGCAACTTCTCATGTGTCCGATAATTAATCATCGACTCGGCGGAAACGAATAACCCGCCTTTGCTTAAGGCTATTGTATTGTTAACCATCGTTTCATACAGCTTATTCGCAGTTTCCCTGCTGACCTGATGCCCGGCATGGGCAAATCCAACCTTATGAAAATCGTCGGCATTCAGATAATTGAAAGAGATATGCATCACATCAAGATAGGGCGCTATGATTTCATATCGGGATAAATCCATGGTTACATTAGAATTTATTTGTGTTTTCACGCCTCGGTTCCTGGCATATTTCAGCAAGGGCAGGATATACTCCTTAACCGATTTCTCCTGATAGGAAGGCTCTCCGCCGGTTAAGCTGATGGTTGTCAATTGCTCCACTTCATCAAGCCGTTTGAGCATAAGACTCAATGGGATTTTCGATCCTTCTGTCATCGTCAAAGCATCGCCTACAGCACAATGCTCACAGCGCATATTGCACAGATTGGTTACCGTCATTTCCACACTCGTTAATCGGTGACGGCCAAATTTGATGAGTGAATGAAGGGGATCCCATGGATCTTTGGTTGCCACGGGAAGCGGGGAATGCATATTCTGTATATAGTTCATTAATAGTTTACACACCTGACTTTTCAAGCCTGCGAAAGATTTAATGTAATCCATTGCATGGATGGTAAATCTTTACCGCTGACCATATAGAAGTTTTTCTTCAAAGTTAATTGTAACTGAATTGAAAGGAAAATGGAATGCCGTCTAACGCAGCCACCCGGGAGCCCACCAATTGGCTCTACCCAACAGCTTCATCAAAGCCGGCACCATGACAATACGAATAATCGTGGCATCGATGATAACAGCCAAAGCCAAACCTAAGCCTAAGGATTTCATAAATTCAATATCGGCGAAGATGAAGGAGCCCACCACCGCAACCAGGATAAGGGCCGCGCTTGTGATGATAGAGCCTGTTTTCGTCAACCCTTCAGCGGTACTGCGTTCATTATCCCCTGACGCTTCATATTGCTCCATAATTCTGGAAATCAGGAACACCTCATAATCCATCGAAATCCCAAAAACCACACAGAAGATGATCACCGGGGAACTGGCATTGATATAACCTGTCGATGTAATGTGCAGCCATTCCGCCAAATATCCCTGTTGAAACACAATAACAACAATGCCTAAACTTGCGCCCAAGCTTAATACATTCATCAGAACAGCTTTTAGAGGCAGCACAACCGATCGAAAAGCAAAGAACAGGACAATAAAGGTTACTCCCATAACAAAAAGCAGCAGCTCGGGAATTCGCTCGTTGATCCGTTCGACAATATCAACCCGATACGCTGTCGCGCCCGTAACCAGCACATTCAAGCTTCTGTCTTCAAGCTCACGTAATCGCTTCACCAACCCATCCGTCTTCTGGTCATCGGGATCCCATTGCGGAATAACAACGATCAGGGCTGTGTGCCCCTTGGCCCATCTCTGCTGTTCCACAGGGTCGGAAATATTCAGATAACTTTGAATCCCTCTTACGCCGTCCAGTAAAGCTATCCGGTCCATATATAATTTAATTTCCTGCACTGAGCTTTCGTCCCATACATCTTCTTTCGTTTCAACAGTCAGTTGAATCGGGTTCATTTCTCTTTTGTCATAAGAGGCATTTAGAAGATCGGCACCCATTCGGGACTCGTAGGAGGGCGGCAGCACCTCCGCATTAGGGATTCCGAGTTGGATCCCAAACAGGGGCAGCATGAATAGAACCAGTATCGTTCCCGCTGTCAGCACAATAGCCAAGGGGCGTCTCATGACTAAATAAGCCACTCTATGCCAGAAGCCGGAAGGGACACGTTTCTTCAACGAGGCCGGCAGGATGTTCATAATGTTGATTTTGTGGCCGAAAATCCCGAGAAGCGCCAGCAACAAGGTGTTCGCAACCAAAACCGATGCACTCACCACCAGAAAACCCCCGAGGCAGAGTGAACGAAAGATATTCAGATCGATAAACAACATACCCAGCAACCCGATGATCACCGCCATACCCGAGAACATGATCGCCTTTCCGGCCGTTTGGCAAGTCATCGCCACCGCATCGGCAAGAAGGGGTTGGCGCTTGAGCTCCTCCCGGAACCGGCTGACCATAAATAAAGCGTAATCAATTCCGACCGCCAACCCCAGCATGGTCACAATACTCGGAAGGAAGGCGGACAATGAGTAACTTTGCGCTATAAAATACGTAATTCCAAGGCTAACCGTCACACTTAGCACGCCTACAATCATTGGCAGCAGAGCGCCCAGGACGGTTCCGAATACCAGCAGCAGAACGATGAGGGCGATAGGCAAGCCGATGATTTCCGCTTTGACAATATCTTTCTTGCTCGCCGCTGCCATATCGTACAAAACCGCCGTACCACCTGTAATATAGACGGTCATTCCTTCAGGTGCACGAATTAAACGCTTTATGTCAGGATAGAAGGCGAGGGCTTCATCTGTGCTTAAATCTAACGAGATGATGATGGATTGAATAAACTTGTGTTCTGCCTGATTTTCTTGGATTCGTTGTGAAGGGTTAAACTGGAAATCTTTCACAAAGGGAAGTTTTTTAATATTTTGCAAAGAGGAGAGAATGTCTTGTTTGGCTGAGTCACTGGTTAAATCCAGATGGTTGCTCTTGTAAACCAGTTCCATGGTGGAGGTGGGAAGCTGCAGCTTGCTGCGCAATTGTTCTAGACCCCGCTCAGATTCACTGCCATATGGGGTATATCCGTTATCTTTAAGTAAGCCTGCTGTTTGCTGCGAGAGAATGCCAAAACCCATAAACAGAACGGCCCACAAAATTAGAATCATCCATCGGAAGCGGTAAACCCCCTGCCCCCACTGCCATAATAAGCCTTTATCTGCAGATTCCTTCACGTTGTTCATCCCGTCGGTTTTATGTATTCATCTTCCTATATGCCGCCAAATATACTATTCCACTGCTATGTCATTCACACTGGTGATCATCGCTGTAAGCTCTTGGGATAAATCTACTTCATAAGGCACACTTAATCTCTCTCCGGCTTCATTCTCCAATATTCTAACCACGGGACGCTGCGGGAAATTCGTTTTCACACTTACAACGACCCCTTTGGCACCTGTGTGTAAAGTAACCATAACCCCAGGAGGATAAACGGCCACATTATCTCTAAACTTCTCAATCATCGCCATATCGTATAAGGTATCGCTTCCGGTGTACAACACTTCCAGCGCTTGATGGGGAAGCATTGCCGCACGGTATACCCTGTGTGTTGTCATGGCATCGTACGAATCGACCAAGCCGATCCACTTGGCATAGTCATGGATTTCCTTGCCCTTAATCCCCCTTGGGTATCCGCTGCCATTGACCCGCTCATGATGTTGATAGGCACAATGTGCAGTAAGTAAAGAAATATTAGGTTCATCTTTGAGGATCTTATATCCCAATTCCGCATGTTTCTTCATTTCCGTAAATTCTTCATCCGTTAGCTTTCCCGATTTAAACAAGATCTCCATCGGTATTTGGGTCTTGCCAATATCGTGGAGCAGCGCACCGATCCCAAGGGCCATGAGCTCATCCTTGCTGTAGCCTTGTGATATGCCCAACATGGTTGCGTAAATACACACACTCAAAGAATGGTTGTAAAGATAATGATCGACGGCATTCATATTCATCACCATAATCATCGCATCCTGGTTTTGGCTTAAGTCATCTATGATTAAAGACATCACATTACTAAAGGTTTTCCCTAAATGATAGTTTCCTAACCCTGTTTTTTTATGATTGGACAAATCCATCGTCTTGCGGAAACTGCTGCGGATTTCGGTAATCGCCCGAACTCTGGTTTGATCGGTGATTAAATCCGGAATGATAATATCGTCTGTTCTTGAGTCTTCAATATAGATATGATCAATGCCAATCTTAATAAGACGTGTGATTAAACTTTGGTTCAGTTCAACCTTCACTCCCAGAAGGATCAATCCTTCATTGTTGTAAATACTTTTCCCCAACTTCATTCCGGGAACACATTTATCTGTTGAGATTAAACGCATAGCAACCCCTCATCCTTATTATTATCATGCTATTCTTCTTACATACCAACGAGAAGCATGTACAAAATCACGGCTGCTGCCAGGACAAAACGATAATAGGCAAAATAAGTGAGTTTGAATTTCTGCACTAATTTAATAAAAGTAACCACAGCCAACAGAGCTACGACAAAGGAGACAATAAACCCGACAGCCAAGAAACCAAGATCCTCGACCGAGAATCTTTGATAGTTCTGTAACATCTCGTATCCTGTAGCGGCAACCATTACCGGAATCGCAATCAGAAAGGTAAAGTCTGCAGAGGCCGCCCGGCTTGCACCGGCCAGCATTCCTCCAGCTATGGTAGCCCCCGAACGGGAAAATCCCGGCCATAGGGAAAGGATTTGCGCCATTCCGATATAGAAAACCTGCCGGTAGGTCAATTCATCAATTGTCTTGGCACTGATCTTAGGATGCTGCTTCTCCGCGACAATTAAGAAAATGCCTCCGGTGACAAGGCCTATCACAACCGTCTCCGGCAAGAACAAGATCTTGATAAAATCCTTAAACACAAAGGCCAAAGCCATAGCTGGAGTGATTGCAATGAGTATATGCAGAAGATTCAGCTGACTCTTCATGTCTTCCATTCCTTTTGCAGCCTTCACCCCAAATAATCGCAGAATGCGTCTCCAATAAAGCAAAACCACAGCTAAAATCGCACCCAATTGAATGATAATTTCGAAGGTTTCCGCCTTAGGTCCGGTGAATCCCAAGAGGTGGCCGACCAATATCATGTGCCCTGTTGATGAAACAGGCAAAAATTCCGTTAATCCTTCAACGATGCCTATAATAATGGCAACCCAAATATCAAACATAATAACCTTCCTTTACATGATCCAATTTAGTCTGGTGCATTCCCGAATGGCCTTGGGGTCTTGCAGCTGATGGAGCAGCACATCCCGCAAGAATTCCGGCAGGAAGTATTCTATCTTCGTTCCTTTGCTCAGTGAGATGTACCCGATCCCGAAGGTGAACATATCTATGGTTCCGGTGAGATATTCCCGTTCCAAATCCAGCGGTTCCCCGTTGACCAAAACTTGTGTGATTCTCTGATACGGTTCTCCCAGCGGGTCATAGGAAACCGTAATCCCGTCCAAACACAGCGTGCCCAGCACCGCTCCACGAAAACCAAAACCCTTAATCGGCTTCATCACAAATTCCGCAAGCAGTGCTTCCTCTAATGCTATTTTAAGATGTTCGCCCAAGAGAAGCATCCTGCATGGGTTAATTGGAGAGGGACATAAAGCCAGCAATATTTCCCGGGTAATTCCACCTGCTATTAGCCCTTCCATGAGGACTCCAGCATTTACGATGCCTATTTCTGCACCGGTCCATCTTCGCAGCCCGGCTGCCAATAAGTTGCCGAGTGGAGACTCCTGCTCCCAGTTATTTTCTAACGATTGATTCAATACAACAGCACATTCGTTAAGTTTATTCTTGCTCTTATCCAGATGCTCTTGAATAATCCTGACAATGGGTGGTGAGTTTGCATAAGTGCCGGTTTCAATACATTTCCCATGAACATAAGCAATATCCTGTACGTGAAAATCGTATTCAATTTCTATTTCACCCACGTACTGTCCGAATTTTCCTGTAGCAAAGATATATGTATTGTTGATTCTTAGAGGCTCTTCAAGGAGATGGTGGGTGTGTCCGCCCAGAATACAATCGATGCCGTCCATTTCTTCAGCTAAACGCTTATCAAAGGAGAGTCCCATATGAGAGATAACTACAAGGATATGAACTTCGGGGCGTAATTTCTGAACCAACCCGGCAATAATTGCTGAGGGCTCCTGTACATCCCAGTCAAGAAGCTTGTAGAAATCGCCATAATTCATGGTCACGCCGATTAATCCTATACGCAAATCTCCTTTTTGCACAATCTGGTGCGGTTTCATCCAATCTACTCTAAGTCCTGTCGATGCATTAAACATGTTGCTGCCTATGACTGTGAATTTTGCATGGTTTCTATACATCTCGGACAAGATCAATTGGGTGTTTGTCAGGCCTTCGTTGTTACCCAAAACCACGGCTTCATACCCGGTTTCATTCATTACTTCTATATTAGCAAGGCCATCACTGCCTTCAGTTTCAATTCTCATGCGATCCATGTGGTCGCCGCAATCAATAGTCAATGTCTCATGTGGAGCATGCTTTAACTTTAAAGTCTCCATTACGGAGGCAATTTTGGGCATTTGTTCGAAGTGGCTGTGAATATCGTTTGTATGCAGAATAAACAGTTTTTGAGTTGAAACCGGCAAACGGGTTCCTCCTTTCTTATCTTTTCTTCAACTCATCTGTAGAAATCCTGTTCTTAAAACCAAACTCAGCTTCAACACCCTGCTCATCATTCCTGATAAAATCAAAACGGACGATACTCTTCACATTCAAGCAGTTGCTGCTGCCGTCCGGTACATAAAGACGAATCGGGAACCCCTTCTCCAAAGGAAGGCCGTTCTGGGAATACAGCAAGACCGCTTGATCTAACTGACCCCAAGGAATCCTGGCTTGAAACTGATCAACCGCCTCAACTAACATATATGTTGGCAGGGGGCTTAACTCGTCACGGCCAGCCCTCCAAGCGAAGTACCACTGCTTCAGATCGAAAGCCTTTCCTTCAATTCCAGGTACTCTTTGATCTAATGGCAGAAGCAAGGGAGCCTGCGCGACCATCTCCTCTACTGTCAAATAAACCGCCTGCCCATTCCCATCATAAATCGCAATTTCCATCATGGATCACCTCTGCTACTAGAATAACATTTGCTCTTAAAATATGATATGCTTGAAAAAAAAGCAGTCTATCTGGAGTGTGTTGCATGCGTATATCCATTATCTTATTCGCAGGGTTGTCAGAATTATTCGGTTCTTCGGTAATTCATTTAATTCTTGAAGAGTCCCCTCTAACTGTGCAAGAGCTTAAGCTTAAACTCATCGCCCAATACCCCTCGGCTACTGTTATTATACAACAATCTTTTGTCACGAGAAATAGAACCTATGCAGCCGAAATGGATTTACTTACAGAGTCCGACGAAATTGCCCTTATCCCTCCTGTCTCAGGAGGCGAAAGTGCGGAAGGAGATCCGGCGATCGGCCTTCACCGCAGCAATAACGCCTATGTCATTACCTTTGATCCCATCTCGGTCGAGGAAGTGACGGCCAAAGTGATTCGTCCGGGCCATGGCGCAGCTATAGCCTTTGTCGGTACCACACGGGAATTCACCCACGGAAAACGAACGATCCTCTTGGAATACGAGGCCTACCAACCGATGGCTCTGCTTACGATGGAGCAGATCGGCGGGGAAATAGCTGCCCGCTGGCCGGAAACAGAAATCGCCATTACTCATAGACTCGGAAAGGTCGGCATCAGCGAAATCAGTGTTGTGATTGCCGTTTCCTCAGCCCATCGGGTCACTTGTTATGAAGCCAGCCGCTACGCGATTGAGAGATTGAAACAAATTGTACCGATATGGAAAAAAGAAATATGGGAGGACGGATCGGAATGGAAGGGCCACCAGCAAGGAAGCTGGAACCCGACACTCCCCTTACAATATGAATAAACTAGACGAAAGCAACGAGCGTTACTCCAGACAGATGTTATTCCCCCCTATAGGAGAACAAGGCCAAGAGAAATTGATGAAATCCAGAGTAGCTATTGCCGGAATGGGGGCATTAGGCTGTGTTCTGGCTAATCATATGGTTCGGGCAGGGATTGGATATGTTCGGTTGATTGACCGGGATTACGTGGAATTAAGCAACCTGCAGAGGCAGATGTTATACGATGAGGACGATGCTCTGAACAATCTGCCGAAGGTGATTGCGGCTGCTCAAAAGCTGTCCAAAATCAATTCATCCATACAAATAGATCCTCATGTCGTTGATTTGAATTCAACCAATGCCGAGGACCTGCTTAAGGGTGTTGACTTGATTCTGGATGGATCGGATAACTTTGCAGTCAGATTCTTGATCAATGATATCAGTATCAAGTTTGCAATTCCGTGGATATATGGCGGGGCAGTTTCTTCACGGGGTGTCTGTATGACCATCCTGCCCGGACAAACCCCCTGTCTGCGGTGTATTTTTAACCAATTTCCCGCAGCTGGAACCGTGGAAACCTGCGACACGTCAGGGGTCATTGGCCCCATTATCCATGTCGTTGCTTCTAGCCAAGCAGCGGAAGCGTTAAAAATATTAACAGGTGCGCTCGACCAGTTGAACCGGCAAATGATTCATTTCGACCTGTGGTTTAACCAGCATATTCCTATAGAAATGAACAAAGCCCGCAAGGAAGATTGCCCGGCTTGTGCATTAAAGCAGTTTGACTATTTGTTTCCCGAGGTTGGCGGAGATATGATGGAAACCTTGTGCGGCCGGGATTCCGTTCAATTCCACCCCTCTCATCCATCGTCCCTTGATTTATTAGCATTGGCTGAAAGACTTAAACCCATAGGACAGGTTGAACTGAATCCCTTTTTGCTAAAATTCCATATCGATGAAGTACGGCGATTGGTCATCTTCCCTGACGGCAGAGTGATCATCCAAGGATGCTCGGACATATGTGTGGCCAAAAGCTTATACAGCCGCTACATTGGTAATTAGTTTGATCTCACTCTAACCTCTAACTTCTTTCTTTTCTAACTTCTAGTTCAATAGACCACCCTTTTGGCTTTTAAAAAAGTCTTCTTCCAATACGCCTTGTTGATATTCGTAATTTGCACACCATTCTTGGGCTCCGGCGAAGAATGAATCATGCGGCCTCCCCCCATATAAATCCCGATATGCCCTACAACCCGATTGGACTTAAACCTTCCCGGAACGTAGAAAAACATCAAATCTCCTTTTCTTAACCTCTTCTTACTGACCGTATTTCCTTGCCTCGCTTGGGATCGGGCTGTTCCTCCAAGTCTAACCCCATATTTGGCATAAACAAACTTACTGTAGGTGGAACAGTCGAATCTTTTAGACCTTGGGTAGGGCGCAGCTCCAAATTTATATCTTACCCCCAGATATCTTCTTGAAGTTCTGATCAATTTGTTCGTATTCACATTCCTTAACCTGGCTGCCGTATAAGTTGGTCCAACGTTCGGTACTACACTTGCTTCTTCTGCCTTAGCCGGATCGCCCGGATCATCCCCAAAATCTTCTTCTGCATCTTGGTTAGGGGATTGGCCTTGCGGCGGATAGATCGTAAGGGCTTGATCTTCAATTCGGTAAGTCATGTCTTCTTGAAATAAATCATTAATACTGGAAACGGGAATATAAGCTGTTCCATGGATGATCATCGGTGCTGCTGCCAATTGGATCGGGGTTTCTTCCTTGATGGCCTGCCTAGAATTTATCCGCAGTTGGTAGACAACATCCGTATCCCCAATTTTATAAGTAAGACTGGCCGGATCCCATTCCCCGTGATAATCCAACAGATTTACAATCTCGCGTACAGCAACATACTTCTCACCATTCTGGGTAATCAGAGGAATAGAGGCATTCTCTGTACTTGTCAGAAGCTCCGGTTGGCTATTCCCCGTGTTAAATTGTTTCATCTTGGAAGGTTGACGATCATTTGGGGCCTGTTTCTTCTCTGTCGTGCAAGCTGGGATGATGAATAGAACAGACACCAAGACCCAGATTAGAGTTTTATGTAGAATAGGACGCATCTTGCATTACCCCTTTGCTGATTTTCCCTGCTTCCCATAGCATGAGGAAATTCAGTTGAAAATATGCAAGGACAGAAAAAACAGCCAAGCGGATTGTATCCCGATTGACTGTTTCCTTTGATTATAAAATTCTCACTTAACCGATACTGCCTTCCATCTCGAACTTGATCAACCGGTTCATTTCCACGGCATATTCCATAGGAAGCTCTTTGGTGAAGGGTTCAATAAAGCCCATAACAATCATTTGTGTCGCTTCGGCTTGAGTCAAACCGCGGCTCATCAGATAAAACAATTGTTCCTCTGACACTTTGGAAACCGTAGCTTCGTGCTCTAAAGTAATGTTATCGTTCATAATTTCATTATAAGGAATCGTATCGGAAGTCGATTGTTTGTCCATGATCAGCGTATCGCACTGTACATTGGATTTGGAGCCTTGTGAATTTTTACCGAAGGAGGTTAACCCGCGGTAAGTGACTTTTCCGCCATGTTTGCTGATGGACTTGGAGATAATGGTGGAAGTGGTGTCTGGAGCCAGATGGGTCATCTTCGCACCGGCATCTTGATGCTGTCCCTTGCCGGCAATGGCAATGGATAACACCATCCCTTTGGCGCCGCGTCCCTTTAGAACCACAGCAGGGTATTTCATGGTAAGTTTCGAACCAATATTGCCATCAACCCATTCCATGGTTGCATTCTCTTCGGCAACAGCCCGTTTGGTTACTAAATTATAGATATTCGGAGCCCAGTTCTGAATCGTCGTGTAACGTGCACGTGAATTCTTCAAGCACAGAATTTCAACCACGGCGCTATGCAGGGAGTTTGTGCTGTAGATTGGAGCCGTACAGCCTTCTACATAGTGAACAAAACTGTCTTCATCGGCAATAATCAAGGTTCTCTCGAATTGGCCCATATTTTCCGAGTTAATCCGGAAGTAAGCTTGGAGAGGATTTGCAACCTTTACGCCCTTAGGTACGTAAATAAAGCTTCCACCCGACCAAACGGCACTGTTTAATGCGGCGAACTTATTGTCATTCGGAGGAATAATGGTTCCGAAATACTTTTTGAAAATTTCCGGATGTTCTCTCAGCGCAGTGCCTGTATCTGAAAAAATCACACCTTGCTCTGTTAATTCCTCTTGCATGCTGTGATAAACCACTTCTGACTCATATTGGGCGGATACCCCTGACAAAAACTTCTGTTCTGCTTCAGGTATACCTAATTTATCAAAAGTTTCCTTGATCTCCGAAGGAACTTCCTCCCAGGTCTTGCCTTGGCCTTCTGAAGGCTTAACATAATATTGAATGTCGTTGAAATCCAGATCATCCATATTGCCTCCCCAGCGCGGCATAGGCATTTTGAAGAATAGATCAAGTGACTTTAGGCGAAAATCCAACATCCACTTAGGCTCATCTTTCATTCTGGAAATTTCTTCGACAATTTCCTTAGTCAACCCTTTACCGGATTTAAATATGGAAATGTGCTCATCCTTAAAGCCATATTTGTAAGCTTCCATTTCAGGCATCTTCTTAGCCATTGGTGATTCCTCCTCCTTAATGCTTTCGTAAATACTTTCTTCATAAGCATAGTGTATATATAAACTAGTAATCGTGTTTATTTTCTTGATTCAATACCTTTGCGCAGGGCGTTCCATCCAAGTGTAGCACATTTTATGCGCGCAGGGAACTTGTTAACGCCTGACAAGGCTTCAATATCTTCATATTCAAACTCCACAGGCTCGCCTTTCATCAAGGCGGAAAAGCTTTGAGCCAGTTCCAACGCTTCATCAAACTTCTTGCCCTTAACGGCATCGGTCATCATAGAGGCGGAAGCCATACTGATGGAGCAGCCTTCTCCGGAAAACTTGGCATTCGTAACCATATCGTTCTCAATCATTAATTGCAGCGAAATTCGATCACCGCATGTAGGATTGTTCAACTCAACAGTTACGGCCCCTTCGGGAAAAGCCCCTTTATTTCTAGGAGTTTTATAATGATCCATAATGACTCTTCGATACAAATCATCCAATTCCATGGCTGAAGTACTCCTTTGTTTTGTATAGAGCCTTTACCAGACGGTCAATGTCTTCTTCCGTATTGTATAAATAGAAACTCGCTCTTGCCGTGGAAGAAACTTTAAGCCATCTCATCAGCGGTTGGCAGCAATGGTGGCCTGCTCTTATGGCGATTCCTACCGAATCCAAGACAGTTGCTATATCGTGGGGATGAACATCACCCAGAGTAAAAGTAATCAATCCTGCTCTATTCTGGAGAGGTCCAAAAATCGTCAAATCTTCAATCCGGGAAAGCCGATCAACCGCATAATCGGTGATCGCCTTGTCATGCTTGAAGATCTCATCCATCCCGATCTCCTCAAGGAAATCAATAGCAGCGCCCAGCCCCACCGCATTAGCGATAATTGGGGTTCCGGCTTCAAATTTCCAAGGAAGCTCCTTCCACGTTGATTCGTATAAATCAACATGGTCGATCATTTCGCCGCCGTACTCGATAGGCTCCATCTGTTCCAACAGCGCCTTCTTCCCATACAATGCCCCAACACCGGTCGGTCCACACATCTTGTGGCCGGATAAACAATAGAAATCGCAATCCAAATCTTGAACATCGATCTTCATATGCGGAGTGCTTTGTGCTCCGTCCAGTAAAATCTTGGCCCCGTGACGGTGGGCAATTTCAGCAATTTGTTTAACCGGATTAATAACTCCGAGCACATTCGAAACATAGACGATGGAAACCATCTTGGTACGGTCTGTAATTACATGCTCCACATCTTCCAATAAAATGGAACCGTCCTCTTGAAGCGGAATATATTTCAAGGTTGCCCCAGTCGCCTTCGCAACCTGCTGCCAAGGGATCAAATTGCTGTGATGTTCCATTGGAGTCAAGACAATTTCGTCCCCTTCACGGCAAACGGATCTTGCATAGCTGGTAGCTACTAAATTGATTGCGGTTGTAGTTCCACGGGTAAAGATAATTTCCTGCGGAGAATTCGCATTGATGAACTTCCCCACCTTCTCGCGGGCACCTTCATAAGCCTCTGTTGCACGGGATCCAAGCGTGTGAACACCCCTGTGAACGTTGGAATTATCCTTCTCATAATACTGTTTAACAGCTTCGATAACCGCCCTTGGCTTCTGGGATGTGGCAGCACTGTCCAGATAAACCAGGGGATGGCCGTTAACTTCTTGATGCAGTATAGGAAACAGCTCGCGAATTTGTGAAGCATTCATTGTCCTAGCTTCCTTTCAACCAAGCTCTTCAGTTGATCCTCTAATTTAGCTATCGGGATTTGAGTAACAACGGGAGCCAAAAATCCGTAAATCAGCAGCTTCATGGCCTGACCCCGGGTTATCCCCCGCGACATCATATAATGAATCTGTTCCTGGTTCACCTGCCCTACACTGGCTGCATGCCCAGCCTTCACTTCATCTTCATCGATAAGAAGCATAGGATTG
>DASWUO010000264.1:0-3378 GCA_036401615.1 Bacilli bacterium
GAACCATCAGTAGTGGCCATTGAAAGCGATACAAAGCGGGTACTTGCTGTTGGGGAAGAAGCCCACCGGATGGTAGGGCGCACCCCTGGAAATATAGTGGCCATTCGTCCATTGAGAGACGGGGTTATTGCTGATTTTGAAATTACAGAAATGATGTTGAAGCATTTTATCAATAGAGTGGGCGGGAAGCGATGGTACAGCCATCCCCGCATCTTAATTTGCGCGCCTACGAATATTACTTCTGTCGAGCAGAAGGCGATCCGTGAGGCGGCACAACGAAGCGGGGCAAGGGAAGTTTTCTTGGAAGAGGAACCTAAGGCTGCAGCAATAGGGGCTGGAATGGATATATTTCAGCCCAGCGGCAATATGGTCGTGGATATAGGCGGAGGGACGACGGATGTCGCGGTGTTATCGATGGGCGACATCGTCACCGCCTCTTCTATTAAAATTGCGGGGGACAAGTTCGATGCAGCGATCACAAGGTATATCAAGAATAAATACAAGTTGTTAATCGGGGAACGTACATCCGAGGACATTAAAATTCGCATAGCGACCGTATATCCTAATGGCAGAAACGAAGAAATGGACATCCGGGGAAGAGATATGGTGACCGGGTTGCCGTTGACCGTGACGATTTATTCCAAAGAGATTAGAGAAGCCTTGTGGGATCCTATATCCTCCATCATAACTGCTGCTAAATCTGTATTGGAACGAACCCCGCCGGAGCTGTCGGCCGATATTATAGACAGAGGTGTCATCCTAACAGGCGGCGGCGCCTTGCTGCATGGATTGGACCAATTGATGGCTGAAGAATTGAAGGTTCCGGTACTTATCGCTGAAGATCCCATGCACTGTGTTGTGAAAGGCACCGGCATGATGTTGGACAACCTTGACAAAGTCGCCAGACGCAAGATTTAAGTGCAATTTAATTAACAATACATAAGGAATAAACCGATAATCTTGTTATAGTTCAAAAGTACGGAGGTAATCGCGAATGTTAAGAGGGCTTTACTCTGCAGCAGCCGGTATGATCACCCAACAAAGAAAGCACGATACGGCTACCAATAACATATCCAATGTGAATACGCCCGGATTTAAGGGATCGAATATGATTTCCCGCGCTTTTCCGGAGATGTTGATTTCCATTGTGAATGGCGGCGGAGCGAGTTCCAAATTCATTGGCCGGTTAAACTCCGGCGTGCTGTCGGAAGAAAACATTCCTAACTTCATGCAGGGTGACTTGCAGATGACAGACAATCCAACGGATTTCGCCTTGATTTCCAATTTACAAACGAACCCCCCATCCGTATTTGATGTCTCGGGAAAGCTGGTCACCGAAGATGGTGTGACAGTTTATCGTCCTCAGGCTTTTTTTGCATTGTCAGGTGAGGACGGTGAGGAACGTTTCACCAGAAATGGCAAGTTTACTGTAGATTCTGAAGGAACGCTTGTCAACGGTAGTGGATTGAAGGTGTTAGGTGTAGATGGGAATCCGATCCTCCCTCCGCTGCCTATGTCCGAGATAAAGATAACGAATACCGGGCAATTTCTAAACGCCAATAATGGTCAGCCTGTTCTGGACAGAAACAATAATCCTATTGCTTTAAGGATTTCGAGAGTCGAGAATCCAAACAAATTGGTAAGTGAGGGCAATGGGACCTTTCGGTTGGAAGATCCTGAAAGTACGGCAACTGCCATAAATTTTTCCAATATAGAGGATCTTAATAACGAAGGGGTTCAGGTTCATCAGGGATTTATAGAGCAATCTAATGTGAATACAGCGCAAGCTACAATTGATATCATGTCTGCTTTGAGGGCGTACGAATCGAATCAAAAAGTAGTCCAATATTATGATAGAAGTATGGATAAAGCAGTTAACGAAGTAGGGAGAATTTAGGAGGTAATAAATCGATGAACAATTCCTTGATCAATGCTGCAATATCAATGAACGGGTTGCAACAAAAGTTAGATACCATAGCAAACAATATAGCGAATGTGAACACCGATGGTTTTAAGAAGAAGGAAGTTTCTTTCATAGACATCCTGACTTCCACGAATCGCCAATTGCAAGCCTTCCAACTTCCGGGAAGATTAACGCCTAATGGCATGAACCAAGGTTGGGGATCAAGGATCAGCCAAGTGCAGATTAACATGAAGCAAGGTAATTTCCAACCAACCAACCAACCACTGGACATGGCGATCGAAGGCAACGGTTTGTTTGAACTG
Source organism: Bacilli bacterium (assembly GCA_036401615.1). Classification (GTDB taxonomy): domain Bacteria; phylum Bacillota; class Bacilli; order Paenibacillales; family DASWUO01; genus DASWUO01. The sequence continues at coordinate 2,227 of DASWUO010000264.1, forward strand.
GGCATAGGCCAGCCGGATGCTAATGGCAATGTGGTATATACCCGCGCTTGGACCCGGAATGGTGCATTTAAGTTAGCCACGAATCCAGGAAATCCCGAAAACTTATTTCTGGTAACGGCCGATGGACACAGAGTGATGAACAGGGAGAACAACCCGATACAAGTGCCTGTTAACCACAAGTTGATCGTAGATGCAGCCGGCAATATCTTAGCCAAGAGTGAACTTGATCCTCAGGCAGAACCAATAAATCTTGGTCAATTCAAGATGGTTGGCGTGATGCGTCCCCAGCTTCTGGAGAACATTGGGGAAAATCTATTTGTTCTTCCTGAAGGCATTATCGCTAATAATACGGAAGACGAAGTGCTTGTGGATTTAGATACCTATAACGCCAGCGGTGCTGCACCAATTGGTGTCCGTCAGGGATCCCTGGAGCAGTCCAATGTAGATTTATCCGTTGAAATGGCCGAATTAATCTCTGCCCAACGCGCCTACCAATTAAGTTCAAGAGCCGTTTCCTCAAGTGATACGATGATGAATTTGGCTAATAACCTGCGCGGGTAATTAAATAAAGTGAGGAAACTTGTCATGTTTGATCCTAAAGATTTAGATCCCAAAGAAGAAACCATCAAGATTGAAGCAGTTAAACCCAAACCATCTCTTGCGAATACAACTGTAAAGACGGCAAGTCCGAACAAGGTGCGGAAGCGTTTCCCGCGGGGCTTGCGGATTACCCTAAAAGTGATGAAGTTCTTTCTTGTTCCGGTTCTTTGCCTTATTGCTCTTTATGCAGGCTTAGTGATAGGCTATTCCAAAATTGGCGGACAAGAAGCGGCGGATATCTTGAAGCTTGAGACTTGGAAGCATCTTTACGATTTGGTTTTTGCAGAATAGACTATAATGGCTTCCTCTCCAGTGAGGGAGTTTTACTTTTAGATTAGGATATGTATATTTTAGATTAGGATATGTATAATAGAAAGGGAATATTACCTTGACGGGAGATGGAAGCTTATTGAACTTACCTAATGTTCTAACCCTGAGTCGATTTGCTCTCATACCGGTCTATGTTGTGATATTCTCTATGGGTTATATTAAAATCGCTTTTCTAAGTGTGCTGCTTGCAGGCCTAACCGATATCTTAGACGGGTACATAGC
>DASWUO010000265.1:0-6472 GCA_036401615.1 Bacilli bacterium
TTGGGATAATATCACGGCAGCAAAGAAGAAGGAATACCGTTCAGGCTTGCCTAAATATACTGTATATCAAGGGACCATCACTAAAGATACTTGGAACTTCGCATATCTCGAGGATGCCATAATTGAAGCGTTAAAGTGGAAAAATTCCCATGTTGTCCGGACATCTACTAACAATTTAGTATACTCTAATATTGCTCAATATAAGATTTACCAGAGAAGTCTGTTGTTAGATAGATTCGTAGATTTGGATGCGGCTATTCTATATGCAAACAAGTGGAATCATGCTTTAATTAAGATCGATGAAAGTGAAATATGGAATAATTGGCCCTATTACCAGGTATTTCAGAATAAAACCCGAATAGGTGAACATACCACGTTAAAAGAAGCTTTGAAGCAAGGGTTTAAATTTGAAAATGCCTCCGTTGCAACTTACCACGGGCAGAAGATTTGGGACAATGATCGGGATTTACTTTTCTTGGGTTGGAACGGCAGCTATAAACCGGAGTCTATCAAATCCCATGTCTCTCAAACCCTTGGACTGGATATCGATTCGCCAACTTGGTTTGAACTGAAGGATGCCAGCGGCAATATCGAAGACAGCTCGGATCCGGGGTTGGCAGCATGGTTAAAACAGCAAAATATAGCCATTCATCCTCTGGTTCATAACCAATTTAATGCGGCGTTAACTACGTTGTTTCTCAGTAATCCGGAGGCACAGAAGAAATTTATCGCCCAATTAATCCAGCGCGCTGCAGAACTTGGCGTGGCAGGGTTAAACATTGATTTTGAGAGTATCTCCTCTAAGGACCGTGATGCTTATACTGCATTTATTGCTGCATTAACGACGGCTGCCCATCAAAGAAGCCTGATCATTTCCATCGACCTCCCCCGCGGCAGTATCAAATGGAATCATCTTACGGCTTATGATCATGTCAAGCTTGCCGGTATAGTGGATTACATCATTACCATGACCTATGATCAGCATTACTCCGGCAGTCTTTCTGCCGGCTCTGTAGCGGGCCTTCAATGGACCGAAACAGGCATACAGGAATTCCTTTCCTATGGCATCCCACGGGATAAATTGTTACTCGGCATCCCCTTCTATATGCGTGAATGGAAAATCGACAGCAATGGCTTATTAGTCAGTAACCGGGCTATATTCATGAAGGACATTACTGCGTTTATGGCCGAGAAAAAAGCCATCAGCACATGGGACACGACCTCTCAACAATATCGTGTAGAATACATGGAAGACGGCTTCAAATATGTTTTCTGGCTTGAGGATGAGAAATCCGTTAAATTGCGTTTAGATTTGGCCAAGAAATACGATTTGGCCGGTGTAGCCGCTTGGAGACTGGGTTACGATCAAGCTGAGCTATGGAAGATGATGATTAAAGAGAAGTAAACCCGTACAAGTAAAGATAAAATTTTCTATTACTGGCCTTGATCCAATTTCTCTTTATATTTAATCTGGTATACATCATGGCGACGATCTTTCAGGTGCCTTACGGTGCCTGATTTTCGTTGTCTTTTTAATTTCTCAATGTCCACATCGCCTATAACGACGGTTTCAATATTGGCGTTGCACTCGCCGACGATGCCATCGCGGTCAAACTCGAAATCAGACGGCGTAAAAATACCCGATTGCGCATATTGAATGTCCATGTTGGAAACTTGGGACAGGTTTCCAACGGTTCCGGCGATGACGGTATAAATCTGGTTTTCTACCGCTCTTGCTTGAGCGCAGTAACGCACTCTTAAATAACCTTGGCGGTCTTCCGTGTTGAAAGGAATGAATATAATCTTTGCCCCTTTATCAGTGGCAATACGTGAAAGCTCCGGAAACTCAATATCATAACAAATTTGGATGTTAATCTTGCCGCAATCCGTATCAAAGACCCTGACTTCATTCCCTTGGCTTATCCCCCAATATTTTCTTTCATTTGGCGTTATATGAATCTTGTATTGCCTCTCAATCGTTCCGTCTCTTCTGAATAAGTAGGCAATATTATAAATTCTCTCATTTTCTTCAACTATATGCGATCCGCCTATGATGTTTACATTATACTTTAAAGCCAGATGGGTAAATAATTCAATATATTCTTCGGTAAAATCTGTCAAACGCCTAATGGCTTGACTTGGGGTTTTCTCTTCTAAAAAAGACATCAACTGAGTTGTAAATAGCTCGGGATATACAGCGAAATCCGCACTGTTGTCAGATGCGACAATAGCATAATATTCTACTTGCGTGGCAAACTGTTCGAAAGATTCGATTTTCTTCATTTCATATTGGATCACACAAATACGCACAGGAAAGGAAGTGCGGAAATGACGTTTGGTCTGCGTCCTAAAGTCAACATTATTCCATTCCATTAAGGTAGCATATTTCTGGGATGCCGTATCGTCCGGCAAATAATTTTTATTGATTCTCATTAACGTAAAGCCGTTTAATAATTGAAAGGTTAACACAGGATCATAAATATTATGAAGGGCTACTTCTTCAACATATTTTCTTGGGGTCATTTTTTCCGCATTTAAGTGATAATTAGGAATTCTGCCGCCAAGAATGATACTTTTCAGATTTAATTCCCGTGCCAAATCTTTTCTCGCTTCATACAGCCGCCGGCCAATCTTCATCCTGCGGTAATCGGGGTGAACCATCACCTCAATACCATATAAATTAAAGCCTTCCGGATCATGGTTTCGGATATATCCCTCATCCGTAATATCATCCCAGGTATGGCGGTTATCATATTCATCGAAATTTACAATCAGGCTGGAACACGACCCAATAATTCTTCCATCATATTCAACACAAAATTGCCCTTCCGGAAAAATTTCCAAGTGGCTTTCCAAATGTCCGCGTTCCCATGGGATCATCCCCTGAAAACATAGTTTTTGCAGCTCCAGGATGTAATTTATATCCTCATGACGAATGTTGCGAATTTCCATTTTTTTCTCGAATTGATTGATATCTATTTTTGACATGATGTCATTGATCTCCGTTCTATTATTATTTATAGGTGTTTACAAAATGATGTGCCGTACCTTTTAATCTCTCTAAAACTACTGCCTTCACAACCTCGTCCAGATCCATCTCGGCCAGCGCGCTGTTCATACAGCCCAACCAGGCATCAGCACGTTCAGGAGTAATAGGAAAAGGCATATGCCTTGCGCGCATCATGGGATGTCCATATTGATCCGAATATAACGTCGGCCCTCCAAAAAACTGGCTTAGGAACATAACCTGCTTCTCCATTACAGGAAGGATATCAGCAGGAAACAGAGGGCCTATTAAAGGGTTTGCTTGGACTTTAGGGTAGAATAGTTCAACAAGGCGGCGAACTCCGGATTCCCCGCCCAATGCTGAATAGATCGTATTATTGTTCATTTATGCAACAACTCCATTAATTGTTCTATATCGGTAGTTGGAGATAGGCAAGCGAAATTTTCACAAACATAGGCTGTTGCTTTTCCACCCAGCGCTGTTTTCCCTTGAATTAAGGGTATCATGGTTTCTACCTCTATCGCAACTTCCCCGCCTGGGTTTAAAATTAACAACGAACTTGGAGCGTAACGTTTCTGTAATGTACTTATCATCTCTTGAGTGTCTTTCTTTACGGGATCTCCGGCAATGACAATTTCGCTGCTTGGACTATTGGCCATATCAACGGCTGCCAGAAATAAAGCGTGACCAGCAGGGTACCTTTCTACGGATCCGGCAAAAGCCTTCAATTGCTGGTTAGCTTTTTGCGATAATTCAGCATTGGAGGTGTAACGTGACAACTTGATTAAATTAAGCGCAGCAGCGGAATTACCCGATGGCATAGCACCGTCATAAATTTCCTTCGGGCGAATAAACAACTGTTCGCTGTCTTTGCCGTAGAAGAACAAGCCACCCTTCTCGTCATCCCAGAAGAGATCAATCATTTGTTCGTTTAATTCCACAGCTGTTCTTAAATAATCCAGTTCGAAAGTAGTCTCATACAACTCGATCAAGCCCCAAACAAGAAACGCATAGTCGTCCAGATAACCGGGAAAAGCTGCATCTCCATCTCTATAGCGGGCTAACAAACGACCGTCTTCCCTGCGCATACGCTTAAGGATAAATTCCACCGCCCGTTTAGCAGCATCAGCGTACTCCGGCTTCTGCAAGGCTTTGGCACCTTTGGCTAATGCCATGATAAACAGACCGTTCCAGGAGGTTAAAATTTTATCGTCTTTGTGTGGATGGATCCGTTGTTCCCGGTGCTGAAACAGCTTTTGTCTAGCCTCTTCTATTGTCGCCTGAAGTTCAATCCAGGGTATATTCTTAGTTGCGGCATAGTCTTCTATATCCTTGTTAATCAAATTTGGAATATTGAAGCCTTCAAAATTGCCTTTCTCCGTTATATCGTAAATTTCACAATACAATACGCCAACTTCTTGTTCAAGCACCTTTATAATTTCTTCCGGGGTCCATACATAGAACTTCCCTTCTTCCCCTTCTGAATCAGCATCCTCTGCACAATAAAATGCGCCTTCCTTGCCTGTCATGTCCCTTAAGACATAAGTAAAGATTTGTTCAGCAACTTCTGCATACGTCTTCTTCCCTGTTACTTGATAAGCTTCAATATAAGTCATAGCCAACAAGGCATTATCATAGAGCATTTTCTCAAAATGCGGTACCAGCCACTTAGCATCTGTGGAGTATCTGGAAAAACCAAATCCCACGTGGTCATACATTCCTCCGCGAAACATAGCATCCAGTGTTTTCTCAACCATTTCCAATGCCTCTTTGTTTCCGGTCTTGTGATAGTTTCTAAGCAGTAAGGAGAGGTTGTGGGAGGTTGGAAATTTAGGTGCTGTACCGAAGCCTCCGTATTCTGCGTCATACATTCGTTCATACATATTGAAAGCTTTAGCAAGAGAGTTTTCATCAATCTCACCCTGCAAATTGGCCAACATCCGACTCTGGGTTTCCGACACGATATGATCCCCGGCTTGAACGATATGTTCCCGGTCACTGCTCCACTTTTCGGCGATTTGGGTTAAGAGCTCCATCATCCCGATTCGGTTGTGTTTGCGTTTTTTGGGAAAATAGGTCCCGGCAAAAAACGGCTTTTTTTCCGCAGTCATCATTATGGTGAGCGGCCATCCACCCTGGCCCGTCATCGCTTGGCAAACAGCCATGTAGAGATGATCAACATCGGGTCTTTCTTCCCGGTCTACCTTGATTGAGATAAAGTCCCGGTTCAACAACTCCGCAACCTCTTCATCCTCAAACGATTCTCTTTCCATGACGTGACACCAATGGCATGTAGAATAACCGATGCTCAGAAAGATGGGTTTCTCTTCTTTGGCAGCCTTCTCAAAGGCCTCGTCACTCCATGTATACCAATCTACCGGATTATGGGCATGTTGAAGCAAATATGGGGATTTCTCTTGTTTTAACCGGTTCGTAAATTTATTTTCTAAGGTTGGGCTACTCAATGTATGTTCCACCTTTTGTGAAAGATTTGATCCATTTAAGTATACCCTGCATAAAGTCATTTTACAAAATGGCTCAAAGCAAAAAAACCTAAAGTCCTTTTTAGGCTTCATAATAGTATTGCAGTATAGTTTTATCCAAAGGATAGGTAAGAATAGGAGATAAAACAACACATCAATAAACTAAGGAGTGTTTATGTGTTAAATAACTTTATAATGTGGGGTTGTATTATTGTTCCCTGGTTATCCCTGCTCTTAATGAAAAAAGATACAGTAAAACGTTTTATGCCAGTTTCAATTTTCACCTCTTTACTTATGACCATTTACAACGAACTTGGTTATACGTTCAGGTGGTGGGAGGTGAAACAAACCATAGTCCCTTGGGTTATAACTTACGTTCCCTTTGTATATGGTTCGTTCCTTGCAGGAACGATTTGGATTTTTTATTTTACCTATGGGAGGTTTATGATGTACTTCCTGACTAATATTATCGTAGATTTCATTTTTATGTTCCCTGTAAGTAGAGGATTTGAATTATTAGGAATGTATGAGTTAGTCAATCGTAACCGTTGGAACATTTATTTTGACCTCATCCTTATATCCCTTGTCATATTCGGTTTTCAATTATGGCAAGAGGGAATTTTTAAGAGTCGGGGGGATCACAAAAAAAGGGAGCCGTTGAGGGTTGATATTACAAAAATATTTGGAATAAAGCGAAAAGCAAGATGACATAACGTATAAGCTAAGCAGGATTTACCCACTTAATGGATATCAATCCCAATTGTTTTGAAAATCGAACCATTTCACACTAAATTATGTGTTTTATATAGGTTTTATATCGGGTGATTGCATAATAATGCCTACTTCAAGAGCGAAACTGCCATGATATTTGTCCTAAATCTGTGATCCCATTAGTTATTGCAAAGTTATGCTCTAACGGAGAATCACCGATCCTCGTTAGGGCATGAACTTGCTTTATCTGCCTTTAAGGAGACTAATGTAT
>DASWUO010000266.1:0-9076 GCA_036401615.1 Bacilli bacterium
ACTATTGCTTATTTATTAGGAGCTCCTTACCCTGACAACAGCCGCGGCAAAGTTCTGATAGAAAGCATTAAACGGAATGAATAGCAACAAACACATCTGCTGCTTTAAGAGAGGAATTGAGCATCCGTGAGCAAAGAGAAACAGCCCATCCTGCCGCACCAACAACGGCTTATCGTATTTATACCCGCACATAATGAAGAAGCTACAATTGCCGAGGTCATCTCCCGTGTGCCCCGGGACTTTGATCCGCATATGAAAGTAGAAATCCTGTTAATCGACGATGGCTCACACGATCGGACGGTTGAATTTTCCAGAGCAGCCGGGGCTGAACACCTTTATTCCTTTCCAAGCAACCGTGGACTTGGTTCTGCAGTAAGAAAAGGATTAGCGGAAGCTTTACAGCTTGAGGCGGATTATATTGTGATGATTGACGCAGATAATGAATATCCGCCGGAACAAATTCCTGAGCTTCTTCATCCGCTTATTAAGGGTAAGGCGGATTACACCATGGGGTCCAGGTTTCGCGGCACTATACAAGGAATGAAGCTTCACCGGAGGTTAGGCAATTATTTCTTTACATTCCTCCAATCGCTCCTGCTGCGACGCTGGATTTATGATGGACAATCCGGGATGCGGGCCTTTACCCGCCAAGCCGCACAGCATGCGGAGATCATTCATGACTACAACTACGCCCAAGTGATTACCTTGAATTTAATGCGCAAGGGATTTCGTATGAAGGAAATTCCAATCCGCTACCAAGTACGTACGAAAGGACAATCCTTCATTAAATTTAATGCCTATCTTGCAGCAGTGCTGCCCGCGATCTATAGAGAAATGATCCGCCCTGTAGCTAAAGTGAAGATTGAAAAGGCCTCCACTGCGAACTATAGTTTAAGGAAAGATATTGTAAGATGAGCCAAAGCGGGATAGATAAAGGACATTTCTATAAATCTCAACTTACTTCAAGGGCATTCATAGGGATGTCCTTATTCATGCTCTGGTTTATCCTGATCTATTACTTTCGCTTTAAATATACGAGCCCCTTTGCCGGGTCCTGGGATGAAGTCGATTTCGCCCTGGCGCTGGACCGCTTTGATCTGCTGGCTATGCAGCCCCACTTTCCGGGCTATCCTTATTTCATTCTGGGGGGCAAGATCGTCCATCAATGGATTGGGAACCCGGCCTTATCCCTATCCCTCTTTAATGCGGCCATGAATCTTCTATCCTGCATTCCTATTTATTTGCTGGCGAGGAAACAGCTCTCGCCACTGCTTAGTTTATTAGCAACCCTGGTTATCCAAAGTTTGATATTCACTTGGCTGCTCACGGCACAGCCTATGTCGGAAGCAGCCGCGATTTCCTTATTGTGGTGGTTTATTTGGAGTATTCAATACGCCTTGGACAGGAACGTCCTGTGGGCGCAAATTATTCCTTTATTTTGCTTCAGCTTATTGATGGGGGTTCGGTTATCCTACTTTATTGTGGGTGTTGGCCTTATTTATTTGTGGGTTATGGATTGGCGAAGAAGGCCGGACCACCGCTTCATGCGGCTATTAACCATGATTCTCCTTGCAGCGCTGTTCCAATTGATATGGATTGCCGGTTTAGTCATGTCCGAGGGCAGCATTCAAGGGTTTATCACTCTCTCCATTTCATTCGTAAGCGGCCATTTTCAGGAGTGGGGCGGTTCAGTTAACACTTCCTCGGGAGGATGGCTGGAGCGTTTGGTGCAGTTACTCTGGCTTAACATGTTCTGGAGCGGATTAAGCGGGCGTTCGACAGGCATCGCTTCAGGTATAGGGCTGCTTATTGCAGTGGGGATAATAGGCAGATTTCTTCTGCCTGGCAGGACCAACCAATACAGGAAACACACTGGATTATGGATCCTTTTATCGGTGGTTTTGTACGGGGTGTATGCCTTCTTAGCGCAAAATATCGATAAACCGCGGCATAGAGCTCCCTTTGCTGTAATTGGTTTTTTTCTGTTCATGAAATATCTGCTGCAGATAAAGGGCCCGTTGTTTATAACAAGGGGAATGATGGTTTTAGTGGTTCTGTTAACGTTATATCAATCATTTGCGGGAATTCAACTGGTAAAAGAACTATCGACCAAGCCGCCGGCGGTTTATCAATTAGCCGACCATCTGGAACATAGGAATGGACATTTCATCATATACACCTGGGAGGAATCCAGAGTGATGGATTTTTTGAAAGTGCCCTATTCTTACAAAAGAGTGTTTACCTACGAATACTTTCTACAAGAAGCGATAAGCAGAGGGCCGCAAAGGATTTATCTGACAAATCATGTCCTGCAGGGGTTTGATATTCAAGGTATAAATATAAGGCATCAGGTGACGGAAGTGGGTGCTTTTCATTCCAATCCGCTGGCTGATCCCTTGTATAACAAGATCATCTTGTATGAGTGGAATAACAAGTGACAATTTTGCAAACCTGCTTGACATTCTCTTTGATAATGATTATCATTACCATTGTAATTATTATCGATCATTCTTTCCCCGCGGGAGAGAGCTGCAATTAAATTGAGATTACGTTTAGGAGGCAAACGATCTTGACCAAGCTAGTCAAAGCTCTAGCCTTACTTGTAATGCTTATGCTTGTAGTACCTAATGTCATACTGGCTTATTCCTATGGAGACCCCAATCAGGATGAAGTTGCTGAGAGCTTTAAAGAAATTGCTGTTAAGCTTAATGCTTCTTCTGTGGACTGGAAAGGGGCAAGTGAGATTTACAAGGTGAGAAGAGCGGAGATCGCCTCCCATTTTGGAGAGTCCATTGCGGTCACTTTGGATCACAACTTTGCAGACAAGAATAAAGCATTGGTCTTGAGTAATTTCAAGTATGTCCTGGTGCTAAACTTGGATCGCAGGTTTGAATATGCGTTGAAGGACATTGAAGATTATGCAAAATCAAAGCTGCTGCTAGCTAAGGCGAAGGGTACCTTTGGAGTGCTTAGTCCTTATGTTGAGGCGAAAAAACCGGGATTGGAAAGTAAAATTCTTATCGCGTTTGATGCTGCCCTGGAGGCTTTGGGAAACCCCGGACTTTTCGGAGTAGGGGAGGAGTCGGTAAATCCGCAAGAGTTCGAGAAACAAACCAGCTATATTCTCCAATCCGTTAAGCCATTGTTTCCTTATACTGCTTATAAGATTGCTGCTACACCCAAACCTACGGCGGCTCCGACCAAGAAACCTGAAACAAACACAGTGACAGCAACACCTCTACCGGCCGACAAACAAACCGCGACCCCTGTTGCAACAGCAACACCTGCGGAAGTAACAGCTGCCCCTATGGAGGAGACACCCCTTCCCACGGAAAGTCCCGAAACAAGTGCGGCACCAGTTGAGTCAGTTGAGCCCGGTCCAGAAAACAGTTCAGGAAGCAATGAAGATGGAAATGATCAGCCATCGCCTGCAGCTGAGGGAGCAGAACATGCCCCAATGGAGCGATCTGATAAAACAAATCCATTTATCAGTGTATTGATTATTGGAGGAGCTGTGCTCATCATCGGCGGCGGAGTTTGGTATGCGAGGAAGAAAGGCCTTATCTAGTTCGGTTATAATTAGTTTACTAAATAAAATACTTATATTTTAAGGAGAGAATAACACATATGCGTAGAATTTTATCCATCATCCTAAGTTTATCTTTGATTTCAGCTTCCCTAACCTTTTTGGTTTCATCCGCTACAGCGGCAGAACCGGTCAACCAATTCAATATTACCGTTGATGCAGCTATCGAAGGCCAGATTAAAGCTTTTGCAGAAATTAAAGCCATGTTCGATACAAAAGACCCAGCGCCTGTTTTAGCAGATATTAAAGCCAAATACATTGAGAAATTTCAAGCAGGAGCTAAAGCCTTAGATGTATTCATCAAAGCAGGTGATCCCAAGATTGATGAGACCATCATTGCCACTCTGGACTTGGCTATTGAAGGGAAATTGAATTTAGGCCAAGCGAAACAAGCGATTGACAAGGGATTACAATGGTATTTTTACTTCTTAATCAAGGATATTATCAATAAGAAAGCCAAACCCGCTATGGAATCAGGGGATACAGCAACGGCCAAAGTAGAATTAGAGAAAGCCATTCAGATTTATGCCGGTGTGCTGCAAGCCACAGCTGCTAAACGGGATTCCAAATTTAAAACAACAACTCAGGATTTACTCGATACCGTAGTGATCCCGGCCTTGCAAGCGGATGTAACCAAGAAGGATGTTTTGGGTTTTAACCTGCACCGCCAAATGTTAGATAAAACCTTAATTAAGGTATTCATATTGGCGACATTGACTTACGCAGAAACGATTCCAACTAAGCCGGTTGCGGACCAACCCGCAGCCGTTACAGAGGGATACTTCTTCTATATGTCGGTTTACAGTTACCTTAAAGGCGGAAGCGCGGTTGATGCCGATTATATCAAGAACGCTTATGGCTCCGGGGATCCTTCCAAGATTAATCTTGAAGCCATTAAATTAGCGGTTACGAGGGCCATCATCGGTAAGGTTTCCGAGTACGGTAATGCCGCTATTGCCAAGATGGCAGCCGGAGATCTTCCTGCAGCCCAAGTCTATGCGATGGAAGGGAATATGTTTGTTGCCGCCGGAGAGACCTTTATTAAAGAGAAATATGGGGAGTTAGCTTATACATTGGCAACTGCACAAGGAACACAGTTCCTTGAAACTGTCGCGGCCGGAGATATAACAGCTGCTAAATTGCAAGTATTCGGTACGGTAAAACTAATTTCCGGGATTAACGGCGTTAATTTTAAAATCAACAGCAAAACATTGACAGTGAACGGTGTTCCCCAAACTGTTGAAGAATTAGCTTATATCACTCCTGCCACTTCAAGAACTCTTGTTTCAGCTAAATTCCTTTCCGAGTCATTGGGCGCAGAAGTCAAATGGATTGCAGCTTCAAGAACGGTTGTCATTTCCAAAGATGGTGTGATAGCGGAATTAGCGGTGGGCAGCACCACTGTTAAACAAAACGGTCAAGTTTTTGAAGGATTAACATTGGATCAACCGGTAGTTATTAAAAATCAACGCAGCTTCATACCTCTCAAAGCAGTTGCTGATTTACTGGGCTTTAAGGTATTCTATAACAATGGTGAAATTGTTATCGTGAAATAAAAGATTATATTGGATAGAAAATTTGACAAAGGGCTGTCGGTGAGTCGTTCCCCACCGACAGCCTAATCATGATTTTATCGAAAGTTAAGGAGTGTCTCAAGGCATGGATTTTCAAGCATTTTTAATCACCTTCAGGGAAGTGCTTGAAGCGCTTCTCATTGTAGGGATTATTACTACTTATTTAAGGAAAATAAATGAAACCCGTTGGCATAAGTGGGTATGGCTTGGCGTCTTCTTGGGTTTTATTGCAAGCTGCGTTGTGGCGTTGATTTTTCAAGTTGTTTTTACAGGATACGGTACGATGGCTAGTCAAATACATCTAAAGTATGCGATTCTTTTCGCCTCGGCTATTTTGTTAACCCACATGATTTTATTTATGGCTAAACAGTTTAATGATGTAAAAGGCAAGATGGAATCGAAAATTACATACCTTGTTGCCGCCGGCAGCATTGCCAATATGGTACTTCACTCTTTTTTGGTGGTTTTGCGGGAAGGTGTGGAAACGGTGTTTTTCTTCGCGGCCATTAGCGGGGGGGATATCCAACAGGCCATACAAAGCTGGGGAGCACTTCTTGGTGTAATTACTGCCATAGTGGTCTCTTATATGTTTTTCAAGGGTACTAGAAGAATACCGCTCGGCAGCTTTTTCAAAATTACCGGGGTTTTTCTGGTGATCATTGCCGCAGGTTTATTGGTTCAAGGCATCGGCATCCTTCAGGACCTGAAAATCATGGGAAGCCTCTATAAAACCGCAGGTGGTGAGGTCGCCGAAGTGTATAACCTGGAATGGCTCATGCCGGAACATCCCTTGGATGAGGAGCAATACATCCGGGATACAGGAAATCATCCTGTCATCAGCGGGCAAGTAGGCATCTTCATGAAAGCCTTTATGGGTTATTCCCAAGGTCCATCATTAGAAGAATTCATTATCTATTGGTCTTACTATGTCCTGGTCTTGTTTCTTGTAGCCAGAGTGCGGTTAAAGGCGTTGCAGAATAAGAGTTCGGAAACAAGAAGCTTTCTTTAAACACGTTAGCCCATGTATCGTCATATACTGGATCACTAACACTAAAGGAGCTGCATGTTTAATGATAAACATGGAACCCATCTCGATTGACGGTCGTACGGTTATCGGAATTGTTGTCAAACTGCCTAAAACCTCGTTGATTGCAGTCACAACAGACAAAGGCTATATTATGTGCGGCGCTTTAGACGTCAAACTTCTAAACGAACAGCTCAAGGATAGGAACATCATTGCCGGTCGGGCTGTTGGAGTTAGAACATTGGAGGAATTGCTTGAGGCACCCCTTGAAGCAGTAACAGATGCCTCTGCAGTGCTGGGGATCAGGGCGGGGATGAAGGGGCGCGATGCAATACGGTTGATGCTGTAACCAAATTAATAATTTTTTAAAAGATCATTATATGTTAATTAAACAACTTGGGTAAATTTACTTGATAGGGAGGGTAAACAATCCCTCGCTCAGTAATAATCGCACTTACATATTCGTTTGGCGTTATATCAAATGCCGGGTTATAAACCTTTATGCCCTTGGGTGCCGTCCGCTTGCCGTAGCTTTGCGTGATTTCTTCCTCTTGCCGTTCCTCGATGGGAATCTGCTCCCCTGTGGGGGTGTTTAAATCAATCGTAGAAAGTGGACATGCCACATAGAACGGTATTCCGTGTGCTTTAGCCAAAACGGCCACACTGTATGTACCGATTTTATTGGCCACATCCCCGTTAGCGGCTACCCGGTCTGTACCTACAATGACATTGTGGATCCAACCTTTGGACATGACCATCCCCGCCATGTTATCACAGATTAAGGTTACATCTATGCCTGCTTGCTGCAGCTCGAATGCCGTTAGTCGGGATCCCTGCAAGACAGGACGCGTCTCGTCAGCAAACACTTTAAGCTGCATGCCCTGTTCCTTGGCCAGATAAAGCGGGGCTAACGCCGTCCCATACCGGGCAGTCGCCAGTGAACCCGCATTGCAATGAGTTAAAACCCCTGTATTATCTTGAAAAAGAGTAAGGGCAAACTCGCCGATCAAGCGGCAGATTTCCTCGTCTTCAGCTCGAATCAGCAAGGCCTCCTCCAGTAAAGCTTCTTTGATTTCCTCTAATGACCTCTCACCGGAATCACCTTCGGTCAAATGGGTTGCCTTCATTTTCATGCGATCCAGAGCCCAGAACAAATTTACCGCAGTAGGCCGGGAAGTGGCTAAATAATCCGCTTGTTTCCTAATTTCGGTAAGCAGCCTTTGAATATCCTCTTTATGGTTTCCTGCCTCACTGGTTACATGGCGTATGCCCAAATACAATCCGAAAGCAGCTGTAATCCCAATAGCCGGCGCTCCCCGAACCTTCAGATGACGTATTGCTTCCCATACCTCCTCCGAGGTGGTTAGCGGTAAATAGAGAATCTCTTCCGGCAGCAAACGCTGATCAAGTAAATCCAGATGTTCCCCCGCCCAACGTACCGACTGCAGCCATGTTGTCGATGTACCTTCCACTGATTTATTCTTTATTGATATATTTTCTGCCGATGTATCATCCATAGAAGAAAGTCTCCTTGTGCTATAAAGATATATAATGCTAGGACTGCCGCAGCGACTCCCGGGCAATATCCAACATTTCTGTAATAGTGACTGCTTTCCGGTGCTGCTTTATCAAGGCTTTTCCTATAAACAGGGCGATCCGCTCTGCCGTTTCACGTTTCTTGGGATCGGTAATTTTAACGAGATCTGCAACGTGGGCTAACCCGATGATCCGCCGAATCATTTTGCAACCTGTATAACCCATGGTATCTTGCAGCAAACGTTTCATATATAAATCCTGATACCCCGCAATAGCGGCCATTCGATCCATTCCATGATTCGCCCACAACGTACGAAATTCCTGCTCGAAATGCTCCCAAACCTCCTGAACCATCTGCAGGAGTTCTGCCCGAAACGATTCTTTACCCGAAACTGACTTGCTCCACCCTTCCTGTCCGGCAAAGTTTAATAAGAGATTAGCCAGAACAGCTCCAACATCGAAACCCATGGGTCCATAAAATGCGAATTCGGGATCGATCACTTTTGTTGACTCTTCCGTTACAAAAATACTTCCTGTATGTAAATCCCCGTGTAATAGAGCTTGGGCATGGGTTAAAAAATCTTCCCGCAACAAAGCGACCTCTAAATGAAGTTCGGTGTCACGCCAAATCAATTCAACTTCATCCCGTATGAAGGGCTCAAAATTATTGGTTTCCGCATCCGTGTAAGGGTGGTCAAAGATAAGATCTTCCGTTATTTTGCATAGCTCCGGATTTATGAATTGTTTAGTTCGCAGCTTCTTGTCCTGTTGATTGAGCCCAAGATCGGAAGTAAAGAACAAGGTGTTGGCCAGAAACGAACCTATATGTTGTGAAAATAAGGGATAATGCTTTTGTTCAATCAATCCTGCACGCATGATGACGTGATCGCTTAAATCTTCCATAATGGTTAAAGCCTGAACCCGGTTAAATAAATAAACATGGGGAACCAGATCCGGGCATAAAGATTTCTGCAATGTTAAAGCATCGCTTTCTATACGTGCCCGGTCAAGGGTTAGAGGCCATGATTCACCGACAACCTTGGCATAAGGCAAGGCTTGTTTGATAATCACACTTTTCCCTGACTGTTGGTCCTTGATTTGAAATACAAGGTTAAGGTTGCCGTCGCCAATTTCCCTGCTGGTAAGAGTGGCGCCTATGGGGAATAAGTCAGGGATACTTTTGGCATATTTAATCGCTTCTTCTTCATTTAATGGATGATACTTGGACATCTGGTCTCCACCTCCAAAATCAAGTATATGATAATTTCCATCTATAATAAAGTCACAAATAAGTCAACCCTTAAATCTTTGAGAACCGCCGGGATAGGGTATAATAAAATCATTATAACAATTCTC